>NZ_DAISLS010000009.1:158623-211384 GCF_036820405.1 Oryzomicrobium sp. | reverse complement strand
AGCGACCACTTAGCCAAGCACCTACACCTATCGGCTGTTCAATTTTTAAAGAGCTAATTGGTTGCGGGGGTAGGATTTGAACCTACGACCTTCGGGTTATGAGCCCGACGAGCTGCCAGACTGCTCCACCCCGCGTCCGCTGCAACGTTGTTTTGAATCGTTCGTTGCGTCGATCAGAGAAGCGAGATATTAAACACTTCTCAGGACTTCGTCAACCCCCTGTCGTTTATTTTGTTTCGCTGCCGTTTGCTGCTTTGGCGCGGAAGCGACAGGGCGTCGCGAAGAGGGGCGGAATATACGCTAGCTTTTGAGCCAGTGCAACACCCCTTCCCACTGTTCGATGTCTTTTTTGTGCCGGGAGCGGGGCGGATCGAACAGGGAAGCGCCGGCGGCGGCCGCGTTTACATAGTTCTGCGTGTTCCGCAGGTAGGCGAGCAGCGGCAGATCGAAGTGCTTGAGGTACTCCTCGAGCATGGCAGCGGCCTTGGTGCGGGGATCGACCCGCATGGCGACGATACCGACCACACCCCTGCGGCCGCGCAGATCGCTACGCAGGGAGTTGAGGAAGTCCTCGGTGGCCGCCATGTCGAAGACCGACGGCACCACGGGGACGATCACCTTGTCCACGGCGCGCAGGTAATCCGACAGCTTGTAGCCTTGTAGGCCGGCGGGGGCGTCGAGGATGACCCAGTCCTGCCCCGCCGGGGGCGAGAACACCAGCTGGTTGCCGGCGAAGACGCCGTTGATCGCCGGGGATGCCCCATCGCGGAAGGCCAGCCAGCGCAGCGACGACTGCTGCCGGTCCAGGTCGCAGAGGGTCACCTTCTTGCCCTGGTTGGCAAAGTGTCCAGCCAGGTTCGTCGCCAGCGTCGTCTTGCCCGCCCCGCCCTTCGGGTTGGCCACCATTACAGCGCGCATCCTCATCCCCTTTTCAATTCAAACAGTAAAGGGCGCCAGAAGCGCCCGGTCAGATCTTTTCAGTGCTGCCCTGCCCCGGCTGCCAGGCCAGCAGACGCCGTTCAACCTGGCCGACCAGGCCGTCCAGCAACAGGGCGCATGCCGTCAGCACAAGAATACCGGCAAACACGGTATTGATGTCGAAGGTTCCTTCGGCTTGCAGGATCAGGTAGCCCACGCCCTTGGCCGACCCCAGGTACTCCCCCACCACCGCGCCGACGAAGGCCATGCCCACGGAGGTGTGCAGGCAGGAGAAGACCCAGCTCATGGCCGACGGCAGGTAGACGTGGCGCAGCAGCTGGCGCCGGCCCGCCCCCAGCATGCGGGCATTGGCCAGGACGACCGGGCTCACTTCGCGGATGCCTTGATAGACGTTGAAGAAGACGATGAAGAACACCAGGGTGATGCCCAGCGCCACCTTGGAGCCGATGCCCAGGCCGAACCACACGGCGAAGATCGGCGCCAGGATCACCCGGGGCATGGCGTTGGCTGCCTTGATATAGGGATCGGCAAGCACCGCCGCCGTCGGCGACAGTGCCAGCCACAGCCCGACCGCCAAGCCCAAGCCGGTGCCGAAGGCAAAGGCCAGGACGGTTTCGATCAAGGTCACGCCGAGATGGGGGTAGATGTCGCCGCTGGCGAACCATTCGCCGATGCGCACCAGCACCCGCAGCGGCTCGCCAAAGAAGAAAGGGGGCAGGATGGCGCTCGCGGTGAGCCCCCACCACAACCCGAACAGAGCCAGCAGCACCAAGAGTTGGTAGACGCGCAGGCGCAGCCCGCTCGGCACCGTATGGGAATCATTCATGGCGGCCTCCGCTGGCCCGGGCCATGCCCTGGCTCTGGGCATAGCCCTTGAGCACCTCCTCCTTCATGGCTCCCCAGATGCGGCCATGCAGTTCGACGAAGTGTGGAGTTAGGCGGATTTCCGCCACGTCCCGGGGGCGGGGCAGGTCGATGGCGAACTCGCCGATGGGATGGGAGGCCGGTCCGGCCGAGAGCACCACCACCCGGTCGGACAGGGCGATGGCCTCTTCCAGGTCGTGAGTGATGAACAACACCGACTTCCGGTCTGCCGACCATAGGTCGAGCAGTTCGTTTTCCATGAGTTGCCGGGTCTGGATGTCCAGGGCCGAGAACGGTTCGTCCATGAGGATGATCTTGGGATCGAGGATCAGTATCTGGGCCAGGGCCACCCGCTTCTTCATCCCGCCGGAGAGCTGGTGCGGATAGCGGTCGGCATGCTGCGCCAAGCCCACCCGCTGCAGCCAGTAGCGCGCCTGCTCCCGGGCTTCGACTGGCGAGGTGCCGCGGAAGATCAAGCCGGCCATCACGTTGTCGATGGCGCTTTTCCACGGCATCAGGCTGTCGGCCTGAAACATGTAGCCGGCGTGGCGGTTGAGTCCGTCCAAAGGCTGGCCGAAAACCCGCACCTGCCCCGCCGAGGGCTGCAACAGGCCGGCCGCCATGTTGAGCAGGGTGGATTTGCCGCAGCCGGTGGGGCCGACCACGCACACGAACTCCCCCTGGGCGACGTCGAGATCAACGCCGGCGACGGCGGTATACCGCCCGCCACCGGGCGCGGCAAAAGCGGCACTGACCGCCGCAAAAGAAAGAGCGCAATCGGACATATATATAGAGAGGAGGGCGGCGCAAATGAAACGGCCCCGCACTGGCGGGGCCGAAACCGGTTACTTATATTTCCGCTGTGCCTGGAGGGCGAAGCTGTTGTCGTAGGTTTTGGACAGGTCGATCCGGGCCCCGGCCACTGTGGGGTCGAAACTGCGCAGCACCTTGTAGACGTTCTGCACCCCATCCGGGCTGATCGTCCCGTCCGGCGAAAAAGCCGCTGTATTCTTCATCAGCGAAACCTTGTACAGCCCCCGGTCACTGCCGTAGAACTCGGGCGGCACGGTAGCCACCACCTGCTCCGGCGTCGCTTTCTGCAACCAGCGATCGGCCCGCACCAGGGCATTGACCACCGCCTGGGTAGTGCGCGGGTTGTGAATGATGAAGTCGTTGGTGGCGTAGATGCAGCCAGCGGCATATGCCCCGCCATAGACGTACTGCATGCCGGCCTCGGTGCGGGTGTCCACCACCGGCACCACGTCGCCGATCACCTCCAGGGTGCTGATCACCGGGTCCAGGTTGGCCACGGCGTCGACGTCCCCCCGCCGGATGGCGGCGATCGCCCCGGCGCCCGCCCCCACGCCGATGATCGATACCGCATCGGGCTTGAGGCCCTCCTTGGCCAGCAGGGTGTTGACGAACATGTTGGTGCTGGAGCCCGGCGCCGTCACGCCGATCTTGAGCCCCTTCAGGTCCTTCGGCGACTTGTAGCGGGCCGCCCTGTCCTTGCGCATGGCCAGCACGATGCCCGCCATGCGCCCTTCCAGAGCCACCGCTTTGATCCACTGCCCCTTGGCCTGGAGCGAAATGGTGTGCTCGAAGGAGCCGGACACCAGGTCGGCGCTGCCGCCCATCAGGGCCTGGAGCGCCTTGGCCCCGCCGGGAAAATCGACGATTTCCACGTTGAGCCCTTCATCCTTGAAATAGCCCAGCCGCTCGGCGATGGTGAGCGGCAAATAGTAGAACAGCCCCTTGCCGCCGACGGCGATGGTCAGCCTGGGCTTTTCAGGCCCCTCGGCCGCCAGGGCCGGGAGCGGACAGCCGACGGCGGTGGCCGCGGCCGCAAGCCCCACGCCGGCAAGCCGTTGGAGGATAATGCGGCGTTCCCGGTCGGCCGGGGGCAGGCAGGACGAAGTCATCGCGGCGTCTCCTCATGTCGTGTTTTTTGATGCGGCGGAAGGTTAATGACAGGCCGCTCGCATAGCATCGCCGATTATAGCTTCGCCCCGGCGCCCATCGGCGCTACAATTAAGCATTCCATAATCCCGTCTCATAATGTCTAACGACCTCGACAAACCCCGCCAGGGCATTCAATCCATCGAAGTCGGCGCCCGCCTGCTGCGCGCCCTGGCCAACTCGGGGCGCCCCACCATGCTGCGCGACCTGGCCAAGGATGCGGGCATGCCCGCCGCCAAGGCCCACCGCTATCTGGTGAGTTTCGTGCGCATGGGCCTGGTGGAACAGGACCCGGCCAGCAGCCGCTACGCCCTCGGCCCCTTCGCCCTGGAACTGGGCCTGGCCTGCCTGGGCCGCCTCGATCCGGTGCGCATCGCCGGCCCCATCCTGGACGAACTGTGCGAAGCCATCCAGGAAACCGTGGCCCTGGCCGTCTGGGGCAACCGGGGACCCACCATCGTGCGGCTGGCCGAACCTCCCGGCCCGATCAACGTCACCCTGCGTGCCGGCACCGTGCTCCCCCTCACCACCTCGGCCACCGGCCGCGCCTTCTCGGCTTTCCTGCGCAGCCCGGCGCTCAAGCGCATCGCCGACGACGAGATGAAGTCCCTGGCCGCCGCCACCCCGGGCTTGACCCTGGCGGAACTCAAGCGCGACTTCGAGGCCAGCCAGAGCGAAGCCAAGGAAAACGGCGTCGGCCGCGCCAGCGGCAGCCTCTCCCCCGGGGTCAACGGCTTCAGCGCCCCGGTGTTCGACTACACCGGCGAAATGGTGGCCGCCGTCACCACCCTGGGCGCCGTCGGCCACCTGGACAGCCGGGTGGACAGCGCCCCCATCACCGCCCTCAAGGGCGCGGCGGAGCAACTTTCTAGCCTCCTCGGCCACGCGGCCACGCCGCTCTAAGCCAACCGCCTCGCAACACAACGAACAAGGCCTGGGATTTCCCGGGCCTTGTTCGTTTCCGCCCTCCCACCAGGGCGGCAGGGGTAACTCACTCAGCCCCCCTCAGAAACGGGTCGTCAGGGTCAGCCGCACCGTGCGCCCTTCCACCGGGTGGAAATGCACATCCTCGACGCTGGCCGCTTCGTTACGCAGACGCGAGGCGTAGTAGTACTCGATGTCGTTGACCTTGCGGTCGAACAGGTTGAACACGTCCAGGGCCAGGCGAGTGCGGCGGTCCACCTTATAGCCCAGGCGCAGCGAGGTCAGGGCCGAGGCCGAGGAACGCACCGAGTTGTCCTCCACCAGCGGGCGCGGGCCGAAGTAACGGAAGCGCAGGGCGCCGAACCAGGGCCCCAGGTTGTCCACCGCCAGGCCGGCGGACACCGCCGTCTCGATCGCCCCGGGAATGCGGTTACCGATGGGCTGGTCGTCGCGGAAGCGGGCCCGGGACCAGGACAGGTCCAGGTCGGCGGTGAGCCAGCTGGCCGGGGTGAAGAAGTTGGCCCACTCCACCCCCTGGCGCCGGCTCGGCCGCGACGGCTCGGTGGTGCCCGCGTCGCCGACGAAAAGCAGCTCGGAAGCCAAGTCCAGCTGCCAGAGCGACACGGTGGTGTTCCAGCCGGCCAGCGGCTCGCTGCGCACGCCCACCTCGCCGCCCCGGGAACGGACCAGGGGCGTCACCCGGCTGGCCGGCTCGGCCGGGTTTTCCGGATTGACCCGCAGGGTGGTCCCCCGGGCGTCGTTGCTGTGGAAACCCAGGCCGTAATTGACGTACAGCTCGGTCCGCCTCCAGGGGCCGAACACCAGACCGAACTTGGGGCTGACCAGGGAATCGCTGGCCCGTCCGCCGTTCTCGGCCAGGGAACTGTCCACGTGAAAGCGGTAATAGTCGATCCGGGCGCCGACGATGGAACGCAGCCAAGGCGTCCAGCGGGCCTGGTTCTCGCCGCAGAGGGCCACGCTGCTCTGCTCGACCCGGTCCTGGCGCACCGTGGACAGGGTTTCCCGGTCTGCGGTGTAGTACAGGCCGACCCGGCCGATGCGGTCATGGCGGCCGGTAAGGCCCAGGGTGTTTTCCAATTCCACGCCGCCCAGGCGGGCATAGGTAGTGCGGGCCAGGTCGAAGCCACCGGCACGGCGCCGGTCGTCCTGGCGGAACTGGTCGCCATTGACCGGATCCCGGTCGTAGTAGGTGAAGTTGGACCACAGGTCCAGGCTGTAGTCGAGCAGCCAGGCATTGGCCCGGCTGCGCCCGGCGGCATCGCTCTGCGCCCACTGGGCCGACAGGCTGGTACGCCGGGTGCTGCCGCCGGTGGAATCGTCCAGGCTGCCGTAGCGGCCGATCAGCCCCTCGGCCACCGCCCGCTCGGGAATCTGGTCGGTGGATGTCCAGCGCCCCGAATAGCTCATGCCGGTGACCGACCAGCCGTTGGCCTCGCTGCCCTGGCTGTAGCGCAGCACCCCGTTCCATTTGCGGTAGTTTTCCGGCACCTGCCAGGGGCCGTTGTTGTGGTAGGCCTCCAGGGCATAGAGCAGGCGGCCGCCGGCCAGTTCGGGCGACCCCGCCACCAGGCTGCGGGCGTAGCCCCCCTGCCCCCAGCCGAGGGAGGCCAGGGTGCCGTCGATGCGCCGCACCAGGCCGATGCGGGCCGAACCGGCGGAGGAAAAATCCCCCTCCTCGGCAAAGTAGGGCCCCTTGCGGTAGCGGATGGTGTCCACCAGTTCGGGGATCAGGAAGTTGAGATCGGTATAGCCGTGGCCGTGGGCATGGGTCGGCAGGTTCACCGGCATGCCGTCCACGTAGGTGGCAAAGTCGGTGCCATGGTCCAGGTTGAACCCCCGCAGGAAATACTGGTTGGCTTTGCCGTCCCCGGCGTGCTGGGTGACGATCAGGCCCGGCACCTGCTCCAGGGCCTCCGCCGGCCGCAGCAGGGGCAGGGTGGAAAGGCGCTCGCCGCTCACCACCCCCTCGCTGGCCGCCCCGGCCACTCCGGACAGATCCTCCTTGCTGCTGCGCACCTGGATCGCCGACAGGGTGGTTTCGCCGCTATTTTCCACCCCGCCGGCGGCGCCGGCAGCCATCAGCCCCAAGGCGGTGAGGGAAGCGCGCAGGCGCCGGATGGCCCCATGGCGAGCCCCCTTGGTAACACGCTCACGCGACTGGTTTAGCTTGCATGCTGCGTATGAAAATTTTTTATTTCTTCTCATTGTCGTGCCAAAAAATCCGCTGCGCCGGCAGCGGACCTTTCCTCCTTTGTGGATAACGAAACGGCGGGGTCTTACGCCCCTGGACTAATGGCATACTTAGGCGCCCTGGGCATCCTCTCCGGCCAGCAGCGGCGGGCGGGCCAGACGCAGGCCGGCGATGAAGCTCAGACCGATCATCAACACCAAGGCCGCGCCGAAGAACAGTTCTTTGCCGTCGCTCCAGGCGGCAACCTCGTCGGAACAGAAGCGGGCCGCGCCGAAGGCCGCCACGGCCAGGCTGACGCAGGCCACTGCCAGGCCCATGACGCGGGACGCCAGCCGGGCGGCCCGGTCGGCGCGGCGGATCAGGCGGGAAATCCACAGGCCGTTGATGCCATCGGTGATCAGCATGCCAGCGGTGAACAGCAGGGCCAGGGCCAAGGCATGGCCCCAGCCCCCCAGCCGGCTGCCAGCCACCGAGAACAGGGCCGCCTGGGAAAGGGTATCGAAGGACAGGGCGAACAGGGCGCCGACTCCCATCACCAGCCAGGGGCCGAACCGTCCGTTACCCTCACCGGAGCCCGCCAGGCGGAGCAGCAGGCCAGAGACGAAGCGCCCCTTGAGCCCCACCGGACTGACCATCTCGTCCGGCGCGGCGCGCCATACGGCATGCAGGTTGAGAAGCCCCAGGCCGCTGAGAAAGACGATCGAGATCACCGCGCCGGTAGTCTCGAACCACTCGGGCACCTGCCAGCCACGGGCCAGCCGGCTGGCGGCCAGGGCGATCGCCACCACCACGGCCCCGTGTCCCAGGGAGAACAGGACGCCGCAAAAGCTCTGGAAGCCGCGCCGCTGGCGCGCCGAAAGGCGGGTCATGCCGTCGATGGTGGCCAAATGATCGGCGTCGAAGCCGTGCTTGAGACCAAGCAGAAGGGCCAGGGCCGCCAGGGCCAGGAAGTCCGTGGGCAGGGAATCCATGGTGTCGTATGAAGAAATTTAATTTCTTTCATACAAATACCGTGCCAGTGCGCTCGCGGGGGCGCCGCTCCCCGCCGCTCAAGGGCTGGCGGCGATTGCGGGCAGACATGGCGTGCAGACGGACGGCAAGGGGATTGCCGCCGCCCCGCCCAAACCGGTCAGCCCCTTTGCAGCGGGCCGGCGGCCGGCAGCGTCAGCATGAAGCAGGCGCCGCCGTCCGGCGTATCTGGAATGCTGGCGGTCAGGTTACCGCCGTGGCGCTCGACGATGCCATAGCTGATCGACAAGCCCAGCCCCGTGCCCTGCCCCACCGGCTTGGTAGTGAAGAACGGCTCGAACAGGTGGGGCAGGGATTCGGGAGCGATGCCCGCCCCGTTGTCGCAAAAATGCACGGCGATGGTAGCCGGCTGGCCGCCCGCCCCTGCCGTCATGCCGCCCAGGATCTCCAGCCGGGCGTCGGTGCGTCCGGCGCAGGCGTCCACCGCGTTCTGCACCAGGTTCATTGCCACCTGCTGCAACTGGCCCGAGGAACCGGCGCAGGGCAGCGCCACCGGCAGGTCGAGCACCACGCGGAAACCCGGGGGAGCGCTCTTTTCCACCCAATGCACCGCCCGCTGGATGACCTCGGTGAGGTTCACCGGCTCCGGCGTGGCCTTGTCCACGGCGGAAAAGCGCTTCAGGGCATCGACGATGTCCCGGGTGCGCTCGGCCCCTTCGATCAGGCCGTCGATCAGGGCCGGCATGTCCTCCAGCACCCGGTCGATGCGCAGCCGCTGGCGCAGGGCGGCCGGTTCGGCGCTGCCCTGCGCCAACGGCGCACCTTCCACCCCGTGGATTGCCCCCAGGTACTCGGTGAGCCGGGCGGCGTAGCGCTTGAGGGAAAGCACGTTGCCGAGCACGAAGCTGATCGGGTTGTTCAACTCATGGGCCACGCCGGCCACCAGTCGGCCCAGGGACGCCATTTTCTCGGCGTGAAGCAGCTGGCCCTGGGTGCGTTTCAGGTCGTCGTGGGCCTGGCGCAACTGCTGATAGGCTCGGCGTAGCTCGCCCACCGGCCGGCCGGTGAGCACCAGCCCCATCAATTTGCCCGCCGGGGTCAGGCGGGGAGTGCAGTTGAGGGAAACAGGCACCGCCGTGCCGTCGCCGGCACGCAGGTGCAGTTCGCAGTCGTGGATTCCGTCGCGGCCGTGGATCGACACCAGATGGCGTGCCCGGACCCGCTCGCCTTCGTCGGCGAACAGGTCGAACACAGGTGTGCCCACCAGGGCCTCGGCGGCCCGGCCGGTGAAGTGCTGCAGGGCCGGATTGGTCTCGATGATGGCCCCGTCCCGGTCACAGACGATGAGGATGTCGGAGATCGAGGCGAGCACGCTCTCGATGAACTGGTGCGACTCCTCCAGGGCGGCGTTCTTCTCTTCCAGCGCCACCTCGTACTGGAGCAGGTCGTTGTAGACCTCGTCCATCTTCTGGATCACCTCGATCCAGGCCTGTTCCCCCAGGGCGTCGTCGCCGGCGGGCGGTGCAGGCGGTACAGGCAGCGGCCGGGCCATGGCGGCGCTCCTCAGCGGGCCGGACGGTAATGGACGTGGGCGGCGCCGTCGGCGTGGCGGTGCGCCTTGCCGCCGTGGCGATGGTCGCGCCCTCCGTCCACTTCCGTGGCGATGACGTTGAGCGCTCCGTGGCGCACGCCCCGCTCGGCGATCAGGGCGTCGGCGAAGGCCCGCACCTCGGCGGTGGGGCCCTTGAGGATCACCGACTCCAGGCAATTGGCGTGGTCCAGGTGGCTGTGCATGGCGGCCACGATCAGGTCGTGGTGGTCGTGCTGCACCGCCGTCAGGCGTTCCGCCAGCTCCCGCTCGTGGTGGTCGAAGACGTAGGACAGGTTGGCGACGCAGTGGCCCGTGGGCGCCTGGCGCTGCCGGTCGCTCTCGATGGCGGCGCGGATCAGGTCGCGCACCGCCTCGGAGCGGTGGCTGTAACCGCGGGCGGCGATCAGGGCGTCGAACTGTTCGGCCAACTGGGCGTCAAGAGATATGGTGAAGCGTTCCATGGTCGGTCTGCGGCGGAATGGCAAGGGTGCCCAAAGGTTGGCGGGCGCGACCCGGAGCTTACCACCGGGCCCGCCTGCGCAACCGTGGTGCCTGGCCCCGTTGTTACAATGCCTCGCGCATCCCCGGGTCCGGCCGTACCCTCCACGTTCTCCACGTTTCTCACCACGGGACTGGTGGACGAGGCAGCCTACACCCGAATTTTCGGTTTCGTGCCGCACGCCTGCCGATGCCGCTGCCACCACGCCGAAATTGAGTCCCCGCGCGGCTTGGCGTAACGTGGGGGACATCCACCGGCATTCCCATCCGTCGCGACGGGCATAGCAGTATGCCCCTGCCCTTTTCCGGGATTCGACCATGCTCATTCCGCCGATCCGCGCCGATGAAACCGAGCGGCTCGCCGCCCTGTACCGCCTGCAGGTGCTCGACACCCCCCCCTGCGACGAACTGGACCGCATCACCCGCCAAGTCCGGCGCCTGTTCGGCGTGGACACGGTGCTCGTATCCCTGGTGGACAAGGGACGCGACTGGTTCAAGTCGAAGCAAGGGGAAGGGCTGACGCCCCTAGAGTCGCCCCGCGATTATTCGTTCTGCGCCCACGCCATCGCCCAGGACAGCATGCTGGTGGTGCCCGACGCCCGCCAGGACGAGCGCTTCTGCGACAACCCCATGGTCACCGGCCCCTCCCGGGTGGTCTTTTACGCCGGCCAGCCGATCCATACCCTGGACGGTCTGCCCATCGGCACCCTGTGCCTGGTCGATTCCCGCCCCCGGCAACTGTCGGAGGACGACCGCGTCTCCCTGGTCGATTTCGCCAACCTGGTGGAGCGCTACTTCCAGCGCATCGAGATCATCTTCCTCGAACGGCAGACGACCCGGGATCTGCTCCATTCCGAAGCCTTGTTCGAAAGCATCTTCTCCGCCGCCCGGGTCGGCATCGCCATGGTTTCCCTGGACGGTCGCTGGCAGCGGGTGAACCCGCGCCTGTGCGACATCGTCGGCTATCCGGAAGAAGAACTGCTGGCCACCACTTTCCAACAGGTCACCCATCCGGCGGACCTGCAGATCGATCTGGACCTGGTGAAAAAATTGCTGGACGGCGACATTTCCAGCTATGCCCTGGAAAAGCGCTACCTGACCCGGGACGGCAACATCGTCTGGATCCTGCTCAACGTGACCCTGATGCGCGACGAGCGGGGAGAGCCGCTTCATTTCATTTCCATCGTCGAGGACATCAACGAGCGCAAGACCATGGAAAAGGCCCTGCTCGAAGCCAAATCCACCCTCGAATACAAGGTCAAGGAGCGCACCGCCGAGCTGGAACTGGCCAACCTGATGCTGGAAAAGAGCCAGCACCGCCTGAAAATGGTGTCCGACAACATCCCGGCCCTGCTGTCCTACGTGGATGCCGACCTCTGCTACCAGTTCGCCAACCGTACCTACGAGGAGTGGTTCGGCCTGGCGCCGGACGAGGTCGTCGGCCTCTCCATGCTCGAACTGATCGGCGATGAAGCCTTCAGCCGCGCCCAGCCCTACGCCATGCGGGCCCTCACCGGGGAGCAGGTGGTGTTCGAAAACCACTTCCAGGTAAAGAAAAAGGAAATGCAGGTGCAGACCACCCTGGTGCCCGACCTGGACCCCAGCGGCCACGCCGTCGGCTTCTATCTGCTGTCCATGGACGTCACCAAGCAGAAGCAGCTCGAAGCCCGCCTGCTCGAGGAGGCCACCCGGGATTCCCTGACCAACCTCTACAACCGGCGGGCCTTCATGCTCAAGCTCAACGAGGCGATCGCCCGCAGCCGGCGCCAGCGCACCAACATCGCCCTGCTGTTCATCGACCTCGACCGCTTCAAGACCCTCAACGACACCCACGGCCACAAGTTCGGCGACGCGGTGCTGCGCGCCATCGCCGACATTCTCACCAGCCACACCCGGGCCACCGACACCGTGGCCCGCCTGGCCGGCGACGAATTCACCATCATCATGGAAGGACTGGATGGCGATCCGAATTCGCCCGAGCGCCTCGCCCGGAAGATCCAGGAGGCGGTGGCCGCCGTGGAAACCGTGGCCCACAAGCCTGTGAACCTGGCGCTCAGCATCGGCGTCGCCCTGCGTGGCCACGACTCGACACTGAATGCCGACGAACTGATCTCCTACGCCGACACGGCCATGTACGCCGACAAGCGCCGGCCATCGGCCAGCGATTCCCCCGTCCACTGACGCCCCATGTCCTACCTCGACGATCCCCGGGTCTATTTCGCCGCCGAACGCACCCTGCTTGCCTGGCAGCGCACCGCCATCGCCCTGATCGGCCTGGGCTTCGTCATCGAGCGCTTCGGCCTGTTCATCCGCATGATCGGCCCGAACCCGGCCCACGGCGGCGGCAGTGGCCACCCGACACTGGTGTTCGGCGTGGTATTCATGCTCATCGGCGCCCTGGTGGCCTTCGTCTCGGCCCTGCAATTCCGCCGCTTCACCCGGGACCTGTCCGCCCCGGAAATCCCCCGGGGCTACGCCACCTGGCTCGGCCCGGTGGTGAACTACCTGCTGGCAGCCATCGCCCTGGGGCTGGCCGTCTGGTTCGTGGCGGGCGGCTAAGCCCCCCTACGGTCGCCTCACCCCGCCGCCAAAAACAAAAGCCACCTCACGGCGGCTTTTGTTTTCTTGACGCCAGACCTACCGCCCTCAGGCGACACAGACCTGGTTACGGCCGTTTTTCTTGGCTTGATAGAGCATCCGGTCGGCCTGCTCGATCAGGGCGGTATAGCGCATGTCGTCCTGGGGCACCAACGCCGCCGCCCCCATGCTGATGGTGACCTGCCCGTGGGCAGAGCCTTCATGGGGCAGTGCGAGCCTGGCCACTGCGGCCCGGCATTTTTCCGCCAGATGCTGCGCGGCATCCAGCGCGGTTTCGGGCAGCACCAGAACGAACTCGTCTCCTCCGTAACGGGCCAGCAGGTCGGTGGAACGCCAGGGCAGAAGCCGGATCGCCCCAGCGACCCGGGCCAGACACTGGTCGCCCTGGACGTGGCCATAGCGGTCGTTGTACTGCTTGAAGTTGTCGATATCGAACACCACCAGGGACAAGGATTCTTGGCTGCGCTGGCCGCGCAGCCATTCGCTTTCCATGGTCTGGTCGAACAAGCGCCGACTGGCCGCACCGGTCAGGTCGTCCTGCAAAGACCAAGCAACGAGCTTGCGGTTGAGGGCCACCAGCTCCTCTTCCATGCGCTTGCGCTCGGAAATGTCGAACATGAAGCCGACCAGATCGGAGGTCGCCCCATTGGCGTCGCGGATGACATGCACCACGTCGCGAATCCACACGTAGCTGCCGTCGGCCTTGAGGGCCCGATAGTCGGCCTCGTGATCCACCCCCTCTTCCGACTGGCGGATGCAGAAGTTGGCGGTGTACTCCCGGTCGTCCGGGTGGATGCGCTCGATCCAATCCATGGCCCCCAACCAGCTGCCCTGGGGCCAGCCGAGCAGCTCCTCGATCTGGGGGCCGATGTAGTCGAACTGCTTGGTCGCCCAGTTGATCTTCCAGGGGATCGCCTTGGTCGATTCGAGCAGGGTCTTGTAGATGCCCAGGTCGTCGTTGCGCCGGAGTTGCTCGATGGCTTCGAGCGTGCCCTTGGCAGCACCGGAGGTTCCGGCCAAATTTTCTTCTTTTGACATACGATACAGCCCCCATCGAAAACGCCGGTCAGGGTATCGGCGTCGTCTTGCGCTTTCGTCTTTTGCCTTTGCCCGGCTGCACCGGCCAGGCACGACTCATTGCCATCAGCAGATCGATCAATCGCGGCTGGTCCCGCACCGCCAGGTGGCCGGCGTTGAGCACCTTGATCCAGCTCAGGCCGCCGCCGTCCTGGACGTAGCCCAGCACATCGCCAGCCGGATTCTTCCACAATTCCGTCTGGGCATGATGAAAGCGCTGCGCCACGTCCCCCTCCAGGCGGTCGAGCCAGGCTCCGGTGCCGAGAAAATTGCAATCCTTGGCATCGTTCAAGCCCGAAACGACGATGAACTGGAGACCGTCCTCCAACAGTTGCTGGACCGTGGCCGCATAGGAATCGTTCACCCCGAAGGCATACAAATTGGCGATGGCCTCGGACCAGGAAGCAGTGACCGGCACTGCACTGCCAACGTGGATGGCCGCCCGCACGTCTGGCCGGTTGATGTAGTCCAGCACCGGCTGGAAGGGCGGGTCGGCGCTCTGGGCGATGTTGGCCATGTACAGGCCGCACAACTGCTGGATCGCCTGGTTGATCTGGGGATAGTTGTGCCGGTACTTCTCGTCCAGCCACACTTTCTGCCCGGGAGTGATCAGGCCGTGGTTCAGGGCATAGGTCGTATCGGTGGCCATCTGCACCATGGGATCGACCCAGGCATCGGCCAGGACCACCGTGCGCAGATCCAGCACCGGGTTGCCGTCCCGCCCGTTGCCGTCGCGGATCGCCCTGGCGAGCAGGGGCAGGTAGGTCCCTGCGTAGGATTCGCCGGCCAGAACCAGCGGGTTACCAAGCAGTTCCGGATGGCGAGCGTAGAAGCCAAGCAGAGCCTGGTAAAGCTGGGCGATGCCCTCCTCCACGTTCTGCGGCAGAGTCGCCGCATCGTCGTGGAAGGACAGGGTCACCCCCAGGGGGTGTTCGAACACCAGGTAGTTGGCGCGGCGGTTCCAGCCGTCTGGATTGGTGGCTATGGCGAACTGCCCGTCCGCCTGCTCGGCGAACACGTAAGGACCGTTTTCGATAAAGAAACCCCACAGGCTGCTCGACCCCGGCCCGCCGTTGGACCAGAGGATGACGGGGTGCCGGGTGTAGTCCTCGGGCCCGGCAAACCAGTAGAAGAGCGCCGGGTCTGGGGATTGCGGCGCCTTCGGTGCCTTGTACCCGTTACCGCTTTTGGGGGGCTGCTCGATGGCGGCATAACCGGCGAACTGGGTATCGCTCAACCGGCCGATGCCGGGCAGGTGGGTGACCCGGTCGTCACCGGGGGATGGACACTTCTTGGCCATGGCGAATCCTAAATGCGGGGAAAAGCGGAATAAAGCAACGCGTCAGGGCCGCCAGTCGGGCACCACGCCCCGGGCCATTTCCAGGGTGTCCCAGTTGTACATGAGCACCGTATCGGCCGCCGCCAGCGCCGAGTCGGCCACGGTCAGTGCATACTCGCCGACCAGGGTGCCGTCGCCGTGGATGGTGTTCGACGGGGTGTACAGGGCATAGGTGTAGGGAATTTGGAAGGCGGTGAAGTGGAACTCGTCCTCCCCCACCTGCTTGCCGATAACGATGTAGCCGCCGCAGGCTTCCGAGGTGGGGATGTGGATGTGGGGAAAGTCGTGGGTCTCGACGAAGATGCCGCCGCCCCCGTGCTTCTTCATCAGGAATTCCTTCTTGTAGTCCTTGGTGTAGTCGTACTGCATCAAAGCCGTCTGGTAGCGGTCAGAGGTAACGCTGAAATCGCTGCCCGTGGGGATGAGCTGGAGCCCGTAATAGCGCACGTTCTCCGGCGTGGCGGTCACCGTGGGGATACGGAAACCGTCCGGCACCAGCAGGGTTCCCATGGCCCCGAACACGTTGGCGCTGCTGCCGCTCACCACCTTGATGCCCGCCTCCAACGCCTCCTGGGCGGAATACCAGCGAGCCCGTGCCGCCACCATCGGCGGCTTTTCGCCAGCCGGTACCAGGGCGTGGCGGTTCTTGATGTCGAAATGCCAGAGGGTCACGCCCATCTCGATGAACGCCAGGTTCTTGCCGGTGGTCAGCACCGGCCAGCTCTCGTCGGGCTTGCCGTCCTTCACCGCGTAGCGGGTGATGCGCACGCTCTTGACGATGGTCTCGCGCAGCAGGTTTTTGTGGCGTTTTCCGGTGACGTCGGCTCGGGCGGACTTTTTCGGCATTGCAGTTTCCTTGGATGGGCCGCAGGGCGTGCGGCGGAAGCGGAAGGGACAACCCCGGTGCCCGGACAATCGCCGCCGGAGCACCGAACGGGCGATTCTGCCGCCATGTTTCAATCCCAAAGAAATAATGTCACCGCCATCGTGACGGACGTCACGGGCAAGCATGATCACGCCGCAAAGCAAGGGGCATGCACCGCGTTCACCAGATCAGAAGACGTGGCCTGACAACGGAGAAATGGAACCGGCCGTGGGCCGGTATCGCCCTGATCGCGCTGGGCTCCGTCATCGAGCGCTTCGGCCTGTTCATCCGCATGATCGGCCCGCCCCAGGCCCACACCGGCTGTAGCGGCTCCCCCACCGAGGCATTCGCCGCGGTGTTCATGCGCATCGCTCCCCTGGCGGCCATCGCCCTGGGCTTGGCCACCAGGCTGGTGGCGAGCGGCTGAAATACCCGCCACGGCTTGGCCAGCCGCAGCGCAGGCCTCTGCCCGACGTTACGTGGAAACGGCCAAATTGCAGGAAACTCGGCGCTTGCTTAGAACGCCTTCTGCCAGGCGGCGGCCAGCCAAGCGCTGGGGGTCTCGCCTCGGGTGGTGAGGTTGAGGAAGAGGGAACCCTTGCCGCTGGCCAGATTGCCTTCGAGGCCGGCACCGACGCGCAGCCAATCCTGTTGGTTGTCCTTTCCAGGCAGGTTGAAGGCAAACAGGCCAAGCATCTGGCCCGAAGTGGCCGCACCATTCTTCTCGAACCGGTGGGCTGCCTCAAACACCCCCGTCAGGGTCAGGCCGTTATCCAGGGGCTTGGCGGCATTGATGCCGAGGCGCAGTTCGGTGGCCGTATCCGTACGGGCGTCGAAGCGGGCCGGGAAGCCGCCGCCGGTCTCGGTGTAGGCGGCGAGTTTCGACTCGCTGTAGCTCAAGTCGGCGTACGGCGAGAACTCGGCGCGACCGAGCCGCCAGGCCCTATCCCATTCCAGCCTGCCGCGCAGCCCCCAGGTATCCGTGTCCGGCCTGCCGCTGGAATAGTCCTGGAAGCCAGCATTGAGATAGCCGCGCCGCACCTCAGCCGAGCCCCAATGGCCGTAGCCGCCCAGCACGGCCCAAAGATCACCGTGCACCGGCAGCAGCGCCTCCACCAAAAGGTAGGTGCCGTCGGCCTGGGTGCGCCCGTTTTGTACCTGCTTCTGCTTCGCCCAGGTCTGGCCAAGGGAAACGTTCAGCTGCACCGGGCCGAAGTTGCGGCCCAGGCCAAGCTCGGCCAAGCCAAAATCGCCGTCCCGGGCGCCATGGTCGTCCCGCCCCCAGTCACCGGCCAGCCAGAAGGTGTTCTTGTCCTCTGCAACCCGGCGCATCAACGGGCGGCTATGGGCGCCATTGAGCAGCACTCCCGTAGCCGACAGCGCCATGCCGGCACCTTGGGTGGTGCCGGCCAGGCTGCGCGCCACGTCGGGCAGGGTGATGAGTCCGCTTGAGGCGCGCGCGATGAAGGCAGTATTGTTTTGCGTGTTCCCCACCACCACACTACCGTCCTGATTGACGCCGGTCGCGCGGCTGGTGATGTCTTGAGCCACCGTGACGCCGGTGGAGCGCAGCCAATTCTCGACGCTCTGCATTCCCGTGGCTTGGGTCCAGCGGAACGCGCGACTTGCATTTGCCGCAGCCCCATCCGTGGCCCAGCCCACCACCACCTTGCCATCGGCATTTACAGCGTTGGCATTGGAAAGTGCTCCGCCATTCAGCGCCCCCAGGCTGACCATGCCGCCGGCCTGGGTCCAGCGGAAAGCACGATCCGCATTGCCTGCATCCCCATCGCTGGCGGTGCCCACGATCACCTTGCCGTCGGCGCTCACACCAAGCGCGAAGGAAGATACACCGCCGTAGAGCGCACCAAGGCTGGTCATACCGTCGGACTGGGTCCAGCGGAAGGCCCGGGGCAAGTTGCCCGCCGCCCCGTCGTTGGCGGTGCCCACGACCACACTGCCGTCAGCGCTCACACCGTAGGCATAGGAAGTTGTGCCTCCGTTGAGCACGCCAAGGCTGACCATGCCGCCGGATTGGGTCCAGCGGAAGGCCCGGGTTGCGTTGCCTACCGCGCCATCGGCGGAATACCCCACCACGACAGAACCATCGGCACTGACGCCGGACGCTTGAGAATAAAAACCGCCGTTTAGGCTGCCCAAGCTGACCAAACCACCGCCCGAAGTCCACCGAAAAGCCCGATACAAGTTGCCCACCGATCCGTCGGTGACGCCCCCCACCACCACACTGCCGTCAGCGCTGACAGCTGCAGCTTGGGAAGCCGTGCCACCGTTCAAGGTACCGAGGCTGACCATGCCACCGGACGCAGTCCAGAGAAAGGCACGTCGCGCGTTGCCCAATGCGCCATCGTCGGCAGTGCCCACCACTACCGATCCGTTCGCACTGACACCGGACGCTTGGGAAAAGGTACCGCCGTTTAGCTTGCCCAGGTCGACAAGGCTGCCCTGGGCGAAGGCCGCCCCCGTCAGTGGCGTTGCAAAAGCGAGCAGCAGCGCGCAGGACAGGGGCGAAGGGCGAAGGGAAATGGGATAAAAAGCACGGGAGTGGCGCATGACTATCGGTATCTTAAAATCTCATGCCACATGAACTGCCAATCGATGCGTGCATGAAGCGGCTAGCAAACCTGAAATTATGACAAATTGCATTTGCCGCTGTTTAGGTTTTTATTGCCAAAGCAACAACCGACCGCCCCATTCACGATATAAGAAGCCAAACGATCAAGATGGCGCAGAACTAAAAACATGCCCCGCCGACACGCGTTGCCGGTGAAACAATCGCCACACCAATCTTTCACGACGTTTATGACGTGAACGCAACGCCGGAAGATCCTGCAGATAACAAGCGCGAGGATGACAACAGGCTGACTTCCGCCGACAAACCGGGGCACATTCGTGCATACCGGTCAGCGATGCCTAATGCACCGTGCAGGCCATGCCAAGCCTAGAGTATTCAGCTTTCCCATTTAATATCATAGAGTTAATAGAATTTACGGCCTAGTCAAACACGCCCTAAAAATGACGTTTTCGCATCAATATAAACAAACGCTTACAGCGCATATTCAGGGCGATCTGATCGTTCCTTAAAGCGCCACCAGGGCCACCTCAGCCTCCCGCCGCAACACAAGCCCCCGCAGTACCCGGCCACCGGCCTTATTCCACTTGCGCAGTTCGGCGGGCACCTCGCCCCAGGCCTGGGCGTTGACCTTCTTGCGCAGGGTGGAGGCCTGGAGCCGGCCGGCCCCCAGGTTGAAGGCGAAGTCGATCAGGGCCGCCAGGCGGTTCGGGTTGCGAATCCCCGGGCACAGCCGGACAACCGCCGGCAAGTACACGGCGCGGACGTGCCAGAGCAGCAGCGCCTCGGCCCGCTTGGTCGTGATCGGCGCATCCTTCAGGGTGACCCGGGCGCCGTCCTCGTAGTAGGTGGCCCCGTAGCCGATGCTGGGCACGCCGGCCGGGCACAGGTAGGGGCGCAGGAACAGCCCCTCGAAACGCCGGGCCAGGGCGGCCGCCACGGCCACCGGGTCGGGGGTTGTGGGCAGCAAGGCCGCTTGCGGGCCGGGTTCGGCCGCCGGCTGGGGGCCACCGGTCACCCAGGCCGCGGCCCGGGCAAGCAGGGAGGTGTCGAAGCGGCTCATTTGCCGCGCTTGAAGAGGGCCCGGTCGGCCAGGTAAAGGCCCAGGGCGGCGCCGCACAGTTCCCAGCCACGGTCGTCGATGGACCACCAGCCGGTGTAGTTGCCGGTCACCAGCAATACGGCCCAGGTTGCCACGGCCGGGCGGATCAGGCCGTTCCACAGGTCAACGAACCAGATCCCGGTTGCCTGGGTGGTGCCCTTCACTGCGTCGAGCCAGGCTTCGGTCTCGATCTCGCTCACCCGCATCTGCCCCTGGACCTCGATCACCTTTACCCCCAGGTCGGCTTGCAGCCGGATGGCGGCCAGGTTGCGCTCGTGCTGGGCGGCGTCGATCTTCTCCTGCTCCCGCATCAGCTCGATTTCCCGCTTGTGCTCCCGGGCGGCGGTCAGCCAGGCGGCCACCTCACCCCAGATCATGCGGAAGACCGCGCCCCCGAGGAACGAAAACAGTGCGCTGATCATGAGCAGCTTCCTTTCTTGGCAAAGCGGGCCTCGGCCCAGGATTCCATGTGGTAGATCGCCCGGCTGCCCATGTGGCCGCTGATGCCGACGAGGGCGGCGGTGACCAGGGGCTGCATGCCGGCCGCCTCGCACAGCCAGAAGGTGAGCACGCCGGCGAAGGCGCTGGTCATGAGTTCGCCGACCAGCTCCATGAAGTTGAAGGGCCGGGTGTCGCCGGCCTTGCGCTTGCGAATCCAGTTCACGACACCACCCCAGGCGGAGAGAACGGCGATCCAGGCATAGGTCAGCAGGCCGTAGGTGGTCGGGTCCTTTTCCGGCATCACGCCTCCAACTGCCCGCGCAGGGCAGAAATCTGGTTGTCCAGGGCCAGGAGGCGTTCCCGGGCGCCGTCGATGCCGAGCGCTAGTTCGCGCAGCGGCCGGGCCTGCCGGGCTTCCAGCTCGGCGATCTGCTCAAGCAGGGGGGCGTTGTGTTCAGCGCGCTGCTCCCCATCGGTCACGATCAGGGGAAGAGCACAGGCCGGGGCCTCGGCGCGGAGCCGGGCGGCCAGGTCGTCGGTCAGCTCCACCGGCTGGAAGCTGGCACCCTCGGCGGTCGGCAGCGGTACGCCGTCGTCGACGTGGAAGTAGCGCCAGCCGTCGAGGTCGCCCAGGTGGGTGATGGTGCCGGTGTCGGAAAGGTTCGGGTAGGTGAAAGCCCCGATGCGGTCGAGGGGGGCGCAGTAGAAGCGGGTCATGGTTGTGGGCCTCTGGTCAGATCGGCACGCGCTGCATGCTCTTCACGATTGCGGGGAGCGCCGAGAAGCCGGCGTTGCAGGCGCCGTTGGTGTTGTCGCCCATGGCGTAGAGCTTGTTGTCGCTGCTCAGGAAGAAGTGCCGGTAGGTCGTGTCGACGCCGTGGCAGAACAGATCGACGATCTTCTCGTTCGGACCTTCGAGGGTGAAGGGACGGAACGGCGTGAAGCGGCTGCACGTTGCCGCCGTGTCGGCACAGTAGAAGCCGTAGTCCTGGCCAGAGAACCAGAGGTTGCCGTCGGTATCGAGGACGATGAGGTGCTGATGGCTAGCCGCACTGTAGTGCGCCACAACTTTGCTGATTTTCCCGATGAAGGGAGGGTCCTGCACGGTGTTGCCAGACCAGCCGACGACGTTGAATGGGCTGGTCCGGTTGACGGTTGATCCATCGCCAACTGCACCCTGTCCGTTATAGCCCCAGGTGTAGAGGCGGCCGGCGCTGGATACCGCCCAGGAATAGCCGTAATAGCCGCCCGAGCAGCCGACTGAGGTGATGTTTGAGAGCGAGGCGATCTTCGTGAAGCCTGTCCGGCTGGTCGTGTCGCCGACGCCGAGGGCGCCGAAGCCGTTGTAGCCGCAGGCGTACACGTCGCCGTTGGTTAGGCGAGCGATGGTGTGAGTGACGACCGATGGGCTATCGCAGCTTGTGCACCAGACCTCAGCGACGTTGCTGATCCCGGTCACGAGGGAGAAAGCGCTGCGGGCCGTGGTGTCTCCAAGGCCGAGCTGGCCCTGTCTGTTGTCGCCAGCTGCATAAAGCGTACCGTTCGTTGTGCGCAGGAAGACGCTGGCTGCGTTTGAGGCCCCGATGGTGATGCTGGTCACGCCGCTGATCGCGCCGCTGATCGCTGTCGGCGTCGTGCGGTTCGTTGTGTCACCGACGCCGAGCTGGCCGACCGCGTTGTAGCCGCAGGCCCAGACATTCCCCGCGGAATTCAGGAAGAATGCACAAGCGTAGTTCACTGCATTGCGAGAGCCCGCGCAGAAAATCTTGTCGACCGTGATGCCGTTGGTGATGAAGTACTCGATCCGGGTGAAGACCGAACGTGCCGTCGTGTCGCCGTGCCCGAGCTGGCCGGACTGGTTCTGGCCAGAGGAATACACCCAGCCGTTGCTCATGAGCACCCAGGCCGAGCCGTTGGCGATGACGAAATCCTTCACGGTCACGCCGGCGGGGATGGGGACGTTGAACACCGGCTTGCGCGGGATGGCATTCGTGTCGGCCGTCTCGTTGATGCCGAGGGCCATCGCGTAGGTGCGACCCCATCCGAGCAGGGTGTCATCCATCATTCGCACCAGCATGTGCGGATAAACGAGGTCGGCCTGCTGCCGGGTCGGGAAGCCCTTCACCTTGGTGACGGCGGTAGGCGCCAGCTTCGAGCGATCCAGTGAGGCGTCCTGGATCATCGAGGTAGAGAAGGGAGCATCGCCGAACGTGAGGTCGGCCCCTGGCCCCATGCCGAGCAGCACCTTGCCCAGCGGGCCGCGGGCAAGTTTAGAAAGCGACACGCTATTCGAATTGAGCCTGCTACCGTCAGTGCCGCCCTGCGCTGAGCCTGCGGCTTGCGATGCGCTCGCGGCGGCGGACGCAGCGGCATTCGATGCTCCAGTGACCGCCGCGCGCATATCGGAAAGCAGTTTCTCCGGCGTGCTGTCGTCACTGCTGCTGATATTGACCTGAAAGGTTCGGCTCAGGCGCTCATCGAGCTGCTGCACCAGGATCGTCAATCGGTCGAGCGCATCGTTGATGATCTGTGGGAAGAATCCCCCCTGGTTCGTCAAGGTGGCAGGTTGCAGATTCTCCACCCGGCTGGTCAGCGTGATGGTATTGCCGGAAGCGTATGCGGCCACCGTCGTGATCGTGCCGCCGGGGCTGGCATCCTGGTTGGCGTTCAGGCTTACCGTATAGTCAGGCCCCATCGCAAGCAGCGATTCAGCCCCCGCTTCGTTGGCGATGACAACCAGCACATTGCTGGCATGGAAAACCTTGAATGCGAAGGGGAACTGGCGCGTCGAGCCGTTGCAGACGTACGGGCCGGCCTTGCGGTTGGTGGATGAAATCGACATGCGGAGTGCTCCTGGGGGCTAGCGCGAAGGCTATCCCCCGGGAGCAAAGGCACGGGCACGGGCACGGGCACCGCTAGCGCTTCTCCTGGAATCCGAACACCACAGCGGCTAGGTTGCTGGTCTTTCCTTCCTTGATAGCCTGGATGCCTGTCACGGTGCGGTTGACCTGCGCACTGGGCAGGCCGGACAGGTCGCCCACCATATTGACGGCCGCCTTGCGGAAGGCATCGTCGAACTCACCCTGGTGCGCCTGATGCAAGAACTTGCCAGCGTCAGGAATTACGCGCAGGCCTGCCGGCCCTTGGTATCCCATGTAATTACCAGTCAGCGCTGCCTTGCCGGCATCTGCGAATTCGCGTACCAAAACCATGAGGCCCATCAAGTAATCAAGTTGAGCAGCCACAAGTTTACCGGCGAGCTTTTCCAGGTCGTCGTCGTCACCTGAATCACCTGGGGTAAGTACGGCATTGAGCGCGTAGCCCAGCACGACTGGTACGACGTAGAGCATGGCGTAATCCACCGCCAACTTCGCGCGCTTGGCTGGTGTGTTTGCGCTCATGGTCTGCGCCACGCCGATGTTCAGGGCGGTATTCATGAAGGAGTAGAACACCGTGAACAGCTTCATGTAGCTGCTACGTTCCATCGCCGACTGGTCTTTTACCTGCCCACCACCCTGGGCGTCGATTACTGCCTGATCGGCCAGTGCGATGGCACGGTGTTCTTCGTTGCCATCGGAAATGGCCTTTTCATAGGCGCCCCACCAGGTCGGGACATCGACCATCTGCTGACAGCGCATCATCAAAAAGTAGGCGTTGCGCCCGATGAAGTCATCTACCTTCCCAATTCCGCCGCCGATGTTCTGAACCTGGTTGCGCAGTTCATTGAGTTCGCGGAAACGGGTGCGTGCCCGGTTGGCCATGAAGTCAGACATTTCATTGACCTGCCGGGTGAGGTCAATCGGGTGTGCAATGTACTTTGCGATGCCACGCCCGACCCACTGTGCGCCCACTCGCGTGATGGACTGCGTGATACCTAGCGGTTGCATGAGCGCGCTCATGACGTTGAATCCTAGGCCCGAGGCGCTGACCCCTTGGCGCAAGCGTGCCAGTGCGTTGAAGCCAGCGTCGGCGATGCCTTTGTCCCCCTCGGCGATGTCGGCCACCCAGGTCTTCAACTGCTGCTTGACCTCGGGGCCATAGTGCTCGCGGATGGCCCGGTCGATGGTGTGCGAGCGCAGCAGCCGGTTAGCATCGATCAACCACTCGTGCCAGGCCAGGTCGTGGATCACGTCATTGACGCCCGAGTACAGGCCGGACAGGGTATAGAGTAGTGGGCGCCCGGCTACCTCATCGACCCGTGCCTTGGTGAAGCTGCGCCGCGTGGTGGCCGTGGTGTAGGCCCCCTGCAACTGCCGCTTGGCGCCTTCTGCGTCGGTGTGTTCCTCGGCGCGCTGGCTGGCGGCCGGGTCGTACTTGATGGGGTAGTAGCCGCCGCGCAGTTGTACCGTCTGGCCGTTCGCCGTGGTCACGGCGAAGGGGTGGGGCTCGACCCACTCGGGCTCCTTGCCATAGACGCGCCGCTCTTTCTCGGCGATCTGTGACCGGTAACTCTCGAAGTGGTCCCACACGGCCTGTACCGCATGCCACTCCTGGGCGGTCAGTGCTTGCAGCACCGGGGCGACCTGCTGAAGCGTCCAGCCTTCGCCGCCCAGCAGGCGTTGCCTGTTGCCCTCGTTGCCCATGTTCAGGGCGATGGCAATCCGCGCCTCGCGATTCAGGCTGCGCCCGATGCTAGGGAAAAACTGTCCCGCGCCCCCCATCCGCCCCAGCTTGAACACCGGCGCAAGGATTGCCGACAGCTTGGCCGTGGCCTCGGCCCGCATCGTCGTTTCCTGGTCGCCGCGCGCGTTGGCGCTACGCACGAAGTATTCCCACATGGGGCCGCCGTCCTTGCCGCCGTCGAGGACGCGCGCCCAGGTGGCGGCCTTGATATGCGCAGCCCCGATGCTCTTGAGCCACCGCGCGGCACGGCCCATGTTCGTGGTCGGCGTGCGGGTGTCGGCCTCGCGCCCCTGGGCGTGCGTGTGAATGCTGCCAGCGATTTCGTCACGAACCGCCTCATAGGCGCGCTGGTCAGCGGCCGTCAGCAGCTTGTGTTTCAAGCGGCCCAGGTGCTCGATTTGGCGCACGGTATCGACGAGCCCCTGGAATTCCTCGACGGTCAGGTTCTTGTAGGAGGTGCGGAATGCCTCGTTGAGGAGGTCGGCGGGAATTTCCGGCTCCATGCCTTGCTCGCGCTGAGATTCCGCCCAAGCGGCCAGGGAGGTGCGCTTGTCGATGGCCTTGAGGCTTTGCCCCTTGCGCAGGTCGAAGCGGTCCAGTACGGCAGCGACCTGGTCGGCATAGTCGGCGTCCAGGCCCTTGATGTCGCCCTCGAACTTCTTGAGGTAGCGCAGCCCCTTATCCACGGCGTCCTGGGCATCGTAGGCAGCCCGGGTGGCATAGCCCTGGATCAACTGGTTGCGCTTCTCGGCCGCTGCCGTGGCGAGGTCGCCCGCCTTACTGGCCTTCTCGGCGGCCTTGGCGGCACGGGCTTCCGCGCTGGCGTACTGGCCGGGCCGGATGTCGCGTACCTTGAGGCGGGCAATTAGCGCCCGGGCGTACTCCTTGGCGGCGCTGGTCAGCACTTTGCGCTGGCCGGTGGCCTTCGCCAGGGCGTTGGCTTCGGTCGCCACGAAGCGCGCCCGGGCGTCGTTGTGAATGGCCCGGTCGGCAGCCTTCTCGATGGCTTCGGCGCTCGTCAGGTCGCCGTACTGCTCGAGCATGCGCACGTCGGTAAGCGCCTCGATTTCTTCACCGCGTTTCGGCGCGGCGAGAAGTTCGCGCACCAATTCGTCGCCCGACGTGAAGCCGAACAGGTCGGCAACGAGGTCAGGGTGCATCCCTTCACTGGCAGCGAGGCCATTTTTTCCGGTCGGCAAGTAGCGCCAGATGGCGTTTTCATCCTCGCCGTACATCTCCTTGAGGGCTGGCAGCGCCAGCTTGGCGCCGTCGAGGTTGGCCTGTTCCGCCCCGCGGCGAACGTTCTGCGGAGCGTCCGCCGGCAGTTCCAGTTCCCCGTACCGCAGGAAGCGGTCCGCCCGATAGATCGGTCGTCCATTCACTTCTTCGGCCACCTGGCGGCGCACATCGGCGCGCCGGGTCTTGGCCTCTGCTTGTAGCTGCTTGATGATGCGGCCCCGGGCGTTGTGCAGCCACTGCATGTCGCGCAACCCGCGCGCCTGCAAATCCTGGATGGCCTCGTTGGTGGCATCCACGCCCAGCGCCTGGTAGGCGGCGAATTCCTCAGACGTCATGCCGGCCTGCTCAGCGGTGGCGAACAGCGGCATCATGCTGCGGCCGCTTTCGGCCAGAGCGATCTCTTCATTGCAGGCCAGCATGCGGTCGAATACCCCCCGTACCTCGTCGGTCAGCTCGACGTTGAGGTTTTTCAGGTCGCGGTAGACGTTCAGCAGCCAGGCGCGGAAGCGCTGGAAAAGCCCTTGCATCTCGATGCTCGGGGCCTTGCCCTCGAACAGGTACGCCTCGAAGCCGCGCGCGAACTGCTCGTGGTAGGCGCGCTTTTCCTCGAAGTCGAGGTTGTGCCACGCGTCCAAGGAAGGGACGCCGAACCAGGCGAGCACCGCCTGCATGTCCTGCTTGATGCTGTCCGGTGCGTCGGCGCTGGCGGCGAGGTCGGCCTGTACTTCCAGGAAGAAGTGGCCGGACTCATGCAGAAAGGTCGAGAGGTCGGCGTTTTTGAGCAGGGAAATCGAGAGCGTCGCCGGGTCGAAGGCACCGCGCGCGGTTTGCTCCAGGATGCGCAGATTGAGACCGTCCGCCGAACCTGCTACATTGATGCCAGATGGCTCGGGGCCTATAGCTTCGGTCTGGTGCTCCCCGGTTGCGCCCTGGTGTTCCGCAGCCGGAGTCTCCCCCGGTATTGAGGGGCCTCGAGCCTGAACACCCCCCTCCTGAAAATACTCGTTCCCCGGCAAGGCGTGGTTGTAGTACAGCTTGCCGTCCGCGTGTTCCTCTACGTTCACCTCGACCGTCACTGGCTTGCCGTCAACGAGCACGCTCCCCCGCAGCCAGTGGTACCGCTTGATGTTGGGGTGGGTTTCCGCGTGGCGGTTTTCCTGGGTGCGTACCAGTTCTCCGCTTGCCAGTAGATCGGGCAGCGCCGCAAAAAGGCGCAGCTTGAGCGGGTTGGCGCTTGAGGAAAGCGCTTTTTTCAAGCCCCGCTTGGTGAATGCAATCTCCCCAAGGCCTGGGTGGCGGACGACCTTTCCGGCTAGGTGCTGGGCGTAGTAGTCCTTCGCCGCGGCGCGAATATCCTGAATAGCAGCATCAGGGGCCGCCACTTCGGCGCCATCCAGTTGCACGATGGGCGGTGCCTGCTCGAACCGAGGGCCGTCGAGGCGCTCGGCGGCGATTTTGAGCGGGTAGCGCTGGAACAGATCCTCGGGCGTAATGCCCAGCTTGGCCGCCTGCACCGCGAAGAAGTTGCCGACCATGGACGCGTAGGCGTCATTCACCTGCGGGACGAAGCGCGCGGCCGCGTCGAGTTGCGCCTTGATGTTGGCGCGCACAGCCTGGGCGGATTGCTTGAAGGCATCGTCGCCTTGCTGTTCGGCCAGGGTGCGCTCGACCTCGGTGCGCAGTTCCTCGGCGTGGCTCTGCAGGTACTGCTGCGCCTCGGCCCGGCTGAACCCTTCCGGATCGGTCTTGAGATGATCGAGCAGGCCCTGGGCGTACTCGGTCGGTGCGATGCGGGCGGTGTATTCGGCCACCGGGATGGCGATCTGCCCGCCCGTTTGCACGGCCTCGGCCAGTTGGGCCGCGACGGCCGGCGACACGGCGGCCACCTGCTCGGCCACGCCGGACTGCATGAGCGTGTTGGCGTCGATGAACACCTGCTGCACCGGCCCGTTTTCCGCCGCCTGGGTGACGAACTGCTCGAAGGTTTCAGGATCGCGTTGCAGCACCTTGCTGGCCGCGGCCATTTCGTTGAGGTGCCCCAGCAGCTCGGCGCCCTGACCGGCCTGCTCTGCTTGCCGCGCCCGCCCGGCGGCGCCGGCAAACGCCCCGCCCGTCAGCCCGCCCACGAAGAGGCCCTGCAACATGCTCTCCAGCACGCCATCGGCCAGGCTCTGCTCGGGGTTGGCGTTGGCCTGGGTGGCGATGTTCTGGGCAAGCTGTTCGCCGCCGCTCTGCAAGAACTCGACGCCGGCCTCGTTACCCGCACCTTTGGCAATGCGCGGCAGCAGGCTGCCCCCTTCGCCAATGATCTTGCCCAGGAATCGGCCGCCGATAGCGTTGGTGAGCGCATCCACGGCGCCCGCGCCAAGGCCTGCCTGCTCGCCGGCGCGAGCGGCCAGGAAGATGCGGGCGGCGTTGGGGTCGTACCCTTGGGCCACCAGCTTCTGGTATTCGGGGGAGGCTGCCAGCTTGTCGATCGGCATCGCCTCGATGTCGTTCTGCGTCTGGAGCGCCTGCTGCGCGTAGCCGATGGCCCCCTCGGAGGCGGCCCCGAACTTGGTCGCCATGTTGGTGGCCGCGGCTACTGCCGCCTCGCGGGCGGCCTCGGGCGCCAGGCCGGCGGCCAGGGCCTGCTTTTCCGCCTGAACCGCCGCGCCGCGGGTCAGGTAGGTGGTCAATGCCAGGGCTGCCGTGGTCGGCAGGGAGCGGATGGCGTCGCCCACGACCTTGACCGGGGACAGGTAGGCGGCCTCGCCGGTGTCGGCGGTGGCGTATTTCAGGTTCCCGTAGGTGGCCTTGGCCCCGGGCGAAATGTCCTGCATGTTCTGCGCAGCAGCCTGGGTACGCCCTCGGGCGAAGCGGGACAGCGCCATGGCCGGGCTTTGCTCGCGCATCCGCGCCAGTTTGTCCGGGTCGTTGCGGTACAGGACGGCGGCATCCGAATCGCTCAGGGTGAAAGGGTTGAGCGAATCGAGCAGCTTGGCGCCGGCGCCGGCTAGGTCGTTGAGGCCGGCCATGGCTGATCCGCCAAGGAACGAAAGGGCATTTTCGATGCTGCTCATGTTGTCCACGTCGTCGTGGGCGATTTTGGCCCGTTCCACGTCAGCCAGCAGGGCGGCGGTGGCCGGCGAGGTTTGTGCCAGGGAATCGAAGTCGATGGTCATCACCGCAGCCTGCCGCTTCATCTCTTTTGGCATGGCGAACACGGTCGTTACTGGGACTCCGGTACGCCGGGCGACGCGCTGCGCTTCGGCATAGGCATCGGGATTAGTATCGGCGGCAACCGAGAAGCCAACGCGAGCGGCTTGACCCTGGTCAGGCTGCATGGCGGCGATTACGGCAGCGTCGAATTCGTTGCTCATTTGCGGGTGACCTTCATATTCCAGTAGGCGGCGAGGAGCTGGGCGTCGGTCGGTGCGTCGATACCCTGGCGTTTGTATGCGGCCTTGATGCTGTCACGCGCGGTGGGCGGTATGTCGCCGGCCTTCATCGTCAGCATCGTGCCGGACGAATTGGAGAACAAGCCACGGAATGTGACGTTGTGCGCGAACAGCGCATCGATGTGCTGCGCTACTTCGGCGTCTTCGGTGAACTTCTTCCCAGCCTCGCGCTGGGCGGCAATGAAGTACTGATCGACAAAGTGCCGGATAGCGCCGATGCGGGACGCGTCGCTGCCGCCGTCGTCCTTGGGCGTCGGATCGATATTCAGCATGCGCAGGCGCGCATCAAGGGACTGCTTGATGGCCTGGCTGTTGATGTCGCCAGGTCCGTTACCACCTGGCGCCGCGCCGGTCAGCTTGGCGCGCTCGTTGCTGAAATGCTTAAAGTCCGCCTCGGACAGCTCCCGGCGTAGGGCGAAGAACTCGTTGTCGCTCATGCGGGCCAGCGCATCGGGGTTGCTGGTCAGCTTGTTGTAGAGCCATGTATTGGTGGAATCATCACCCTTGCTGATCTTCTGCGCGAATCCGAGAAGGTTGTCCACCTCCTTTGGTGGCACGGCGGCGCGAACACTGGCCGGCAGATCGGAAAATCGCCCGCCGTTCTGGATGACGCCGCGCATGGCCGTAGCCACCGCATCGTCGTCGCGTTGCTTGATGGCGGCCGTCTGCTCGGTGAAGAGACGACTGGCTTCCTCCCGGGCGATCTTGTAGCGGGCCGGGTTGTCCGCCAGGCGAGGGTCGGCGCGCAGCTGGTCGTCGATCTCCTGGAAGGTCGGGCGCTGCGGCTGCCCCTGGCCGGCCTCATAAGCCGCCATGTTCTTGGCGACGTAATCGCGGGTTTCCTTGGGCAGGTGGCTGCGCCAATCTTTCGGGTCGCCCTGGCCGTCGTAGAGCGCGCCGCGGAAGTTCGGGTCGTTCTTGGCGAGTTCGGCGGCTTTCACCGCCTTCGCCAGCCTCCCGGGCCCGGCGTTGTATGCGGCATAGGATTTAGCTAGATCGCCACCGGTGTCCTGCAGCTGTTTCTGGAAGTAGGCTAGGCCGAGCGCCCGGTTGTAGGCCGGATCGGTCTTGTAGCGGTTCTCGTCCCACGGTAGGCCGGCGAGCTTGGCCGCCTCGGGCGCGGTGTCGGGCATGACCTGGGCGATACCGACAGCCCCCTTGGGCGAAGTCAGCGGCTTGCCGTCTGTGCCGAATTGGCGGTTGTTCGATTCGGTACCCACGAGAATTTTGAAGGCACGCTCAACTTCACCGATCTGGATGCGCGGTTGCATCTGGCGCATGACCTCACTGGCGGCTCCTACGCCGATGCGGACGTCCATCTCCTTTGTGATGTGGCCTCGCACCGCTAGGATGTCGTTGCCGTCCATCTGCCCGGAATACTTCTTGAGATAGGCGTCGGCGTAGGCTGGATCGTTTTGTTCGAGGGCCGTCAGCAGCGCGACCTTGTGCGCGCCACTGGTCATGCTGCGGGCTTGCGCCTCCTGCCATTCGGCCGACTTGCCGAGCAACTGCGCCTGCCGGTAGGTTTCCGTGCGAATTCGCTCCACGGCGGAATCCACCGCGGCGGGGTTGTTCCAATTCAGTTCGATGTCGCGCAGGGCCGTGCGCTGGATGCCTTCGGCGACGGACAGGCCGTAGGTCTTGAACTCGCCGGCCTCGTGCTGGAGCGCCTGCCCGCGAAACGATGTGAGGATGTCGTTCGAGTGCATGGCGAACGCCTGGCGCTGGGTGTCGTTGCCCAGGGTTCCGGCGATCCGAGAAAGCTGATCCTTGAGGTTGTCGCCGTACTCGTCGGCCAGGGGCTTACCGTCCGGACGCTCAAGGGCGTTGATACCTTTCAGGTTGGTGAAGCCGCTGTCTTTATCGTAGGTCAGGCGTAGCGCAGCTTCCTTAGCCTGGTTCAACGCGTCGTCTACCCGCAGCTGGTTGGCCTGCTGGGCGACGTCATTGGCTACCTGGCCGATCGTGCTGCCAAGGCGTTGCGCAGCCTCTCCCATCTGCTGCATCTGCCGCCCGGCAATGTCAGGCATGGCCGGCGCATCGAGGCGCGCCTGGGGAAGGTTCGTCGGGGCGACCTGGAAGGAGTCGTAGGTTGGGACGCGGGGCATGGCGATACTCGCTTAATTGAAGGCGCCGGCTTTGCTCAGGGCGTACCAGTTTTGCGCCACGCTGCCGGCGCTGCCCAGGAGCGATGCCGTTGCCGCGGAGCCGGCGCTGGTCCCGTCTGCCGTTGCCCGCTTGATCAGCGCATCGTTCTGGTAGCTGGCGCCCTGGGTCCGGTATCCCCAGGCGCTGCGCACGGCATTGGAGTTGACGGTGTTGGCATCGATCTCCTTCATGATGTCGGTCGAGGCCTGCACTTCGGCCGCGTTGCCGACGCCAAGGTCAATGCCATTGGCTGCCATGGCGGCCCGCTGCCCGCTCTTGACCTGGCCGGCCTTGAGGGTGAGCGCCCCAATCTGCCTTTCGCCCTGGGCGAGGGCCGACTGCGCACCGAGCTCGGCGATGCGGGCGTTGATCCCCGCAATGTCGGCCTGGAACTGCAATGCCGATTTCTGGCTTTTGGCGGCGGAGTACGCCCCCATGGCACCGGTCAGCGCGCCGCCGATTGCCATCGCCAGGCCGGCGTAGCCGAAGCCAGAGGACATGCCCCCGCCTGTTGCGGCTGTGGGTACGGAGGATGCACCGGACCCGGCGAAACCCATTGCGTTGTAGGTGGTGTCGCCGGCTAGCAGGCTAGGCTCCGGCCCCCAGATGTTCGGATTGTAGAAACCAGCCATACCGGATGCTCCAGTGTAATGGCCGAATCATCCTGCACGGGATCGCGGACACGGGCACCGCTATCCGCCCAGGGCGACTTCCAAGGTCAGAGATACGATAGTCAGCGGCAGGGGGTCTGACTGGCGGATGAATACTTCCCCGGAGTCGGACCATGTGGGGGTCAGCATGAGCTGAATTTCCTCTGACTTGAGTGCGGGCGGAGACCCGTAGGGTTCGGTGGTGCGTTGCTTGGCTTCGACCAAAGCGGCAGCATTCGGGCCGACAAAGATTCCCGATGAGCGATACACCCGCAGCCAAGCCTTGCTGACATTCTTGTAGCGCCCCTGGCCGAAGCTGCTGTCGATCTGCATTGCCAAGGGGAGTGTTTGCAGGTCGGCCGTGATAGGCAGGCCGATCTGCACCTTGCTCGTCGCTTGTTCCAGCGTGACGGCCCCGCCGACAACAACGCGTTGCGGATGCACGGCCCCATCGGCGAGGATGCTGACCGTCTTGCCTTCAAGATGGTTCAACCCGGAGATGACCGTGGCCGGCGCGTCTGCATAGGTGAGGCCGGAATCCACGAAAAAGGCGTCTTCCGGATTTGTAAACAACCGGGAGGCGAGGCGTTCGACGTAGCGCACCGAGTTGCCGTTGATGGTGCGGCGAACCACGGTGTAAAGCACGTCCTCCCCACCCTCGGCGACGACAGCACAGGACTCGAAGACCCCGTCGGTATCGTGCTGGTGCCATGCGCCGATCTGCTGCTCCGGGACGTAGGTCAGGCCAAGCAGCTTTCCGGAGGTGGAGACGAACCAGACGATGGGCTGGGGGGCCTTGGCGTAGGCCATGTCCACCACGTCGAAGGTGTCGAACAAATGGACGGCGCGTAAGGACAGATCGCCGGTCACGAAGCCGTTGGCCTGCCAAGAGTAAGCCAGTTCGCGAACGTGGCCGCCCCGGGCGGCACCGTAGATGAGGGTGTTGTTGATGACGACCGGCTGGACGTTCGATGCACCCACGTAAGATTGTGGGCGCACGCTGATGGTGGTTGGCGTGATGGCGTCGGAGTTGACCGACGACACCCGCCACTCGGCCGACGAGGTGAGCAATAGCAACTGGGTGAGCGGAACGATGTGTCGGATGGTGTTCGCCTCCCGAGCAGCTACTCGAAACTTGATGCGGTCGTCGTCCCGAGTCGGCAGCGAGAAACTCATGTTGTTCTCGGTGCCGCTCTTTGTCATCCAGATGCTTTGGGGCTGGTTGATCGTTCCGGCGAAGGCCCGTCGTTGCTCGAAATAGGACACAGCGCCCGGGAAGTTGAGCCCCGACAGGGTAGCCGGGCCGAAGGCTGCGCCCGAGCCGCCGGCTGCGTTCGAGATGGCAATGGTCGGGTTGGTGTAGTTGGAACCAGTGGAGACAACTTGCACGCCAGTAATGACCCCATTCGACACGATGGGGGACAGCACTGCGCCGCTCCCCGTGCTGTCGCTGACGGAAAGCGTGGGAACCTGCCGCGTGGCCGGGGCAATGGTTGCGGCTAGGACTGCACCGTACCCTGTGCTATCGCTGATGGAGAACACTGGGTTGGTGTAGCCGCTGCCGCCGTTCGTCACAGCGACATCACTGATAGATCCGCCGGCCTGCGTGACGCTGAATGTAGCCCCTTTCCCGTAGGGGTCACTGACCTGAACCGTCGGTGAGGTGTAGCCGCTTCCGCCATTAGTGACCGTGATTGACGTGATGTCGCCGCCGACAGCCGCACTTCCGTAACCCGTACCGCCAAATGCCACAGAAACGGCTGAAATCCCGTTCTGCATAAAAACCGATTCGTAGGTGGGAGGGGTCTTGCTAAGATCGGGCCCGATGTTGTCGTCGATGATGGATAGGCCTGAGGTCTGACCAAGATAACCATAGATACCGCCTTGCATCTTGTAGACGTTGTAGAGCGAGGCGCCCGGCACCGCCACCCATGCGATGGTGTTGTAGTTCCCGCTGGTATAGACGTTGTTGGTGCAGAGGGCTGGGGTTGAGGCGGCTGACTCAGTGATGCCATCCGCTGCCACCGCGGTTACCACGTAGGAATACTTGAGGGAGCCCGAGCCGGTTGGGGTAGCCTTCGGGCTTGTCGGCGGTGTAATGGCCGGGGTGAAGAGGATGGTGGAAAGCTGCCAATTGGTCGCCCCCTGGCGGCGCAACTCGGCGGGAGCGTAGTTGGGGTGAACAAGGGTCAGCACATCGGCCGACTGAACGTAGTGGATGTCAAACAGGTCGGCTTCGGCGTAGGGATTGGCGACCTCGTATGGGGTTCCGCCATCCAGCAGCGTGGCTCCCTGAGTGTGAAAGCGGAAATAGCCGGGCCCGACTTCGATGACCATGGTCTGACTGGTCGAATATGTGAAGGGGATCAGACGAACTCGCTTGCTCGAATCCTTAACCGCACGCACGAACTGGAAGCCGGGGCGGTTCTCGGCAGGCCCCTGGGGCTTGGCGATGAAGTTGCGCAGCTTGGCGGCGCCGGCTTGGTATTTGGCATCGTCGATCCGCCCGAACATCTCAGGGGAAACCTCGCCACCAGCGAAGGAACGCTGTAGGGTGCGGATGTTCGCCATCTCAGCGCCCCGATACCCACGGAACGAACTGGCCTGGCTTGGCCTTGCGCTGGTTGGCGTCGGACTCGATAGCCTTGCTCAGGTAGGCCTGCACCATGCCGGCGCAGCGCTTAGCTTCGGCGGCCCCGGCGTCTCCCTTGATGATCGGCCCGGCGATCATCGCCGCCAGGTGCCAGGACAGCGCCACGGTGAATAGCGGTGAAAACATGGTGGTGTCCGTGACAACCACGGTGTAGCGCAACACAGCGTTCGCCTGGTCGGTGTAGATCACCTGGCGTCCGAGTTCGTCGGTCTCGCAAGAGAACGGCTGGGGGGAATAGCACCCGGCACCGGGTACGTAATAGTCATCTGCCGCATCGGGTGGCAGTACAGCCAGGATGTTCAATGTGTTCGCCGGCTGGGCATAGCAGTAATCCCACTCCGGCCATGTGCTGCCGAGCTGGGCCAGTTGGATACGCCGGGTGGCAAACCCCCAGGTGTGCATCTCAAGCAGCGCGTCCCGGGCGACCGGGTAGAAGCGCGCGCAATGAACAGCCTGGGCGGACTGTTCGTCGAAGCTGGAAATGCTGGCGGTGTCGCCGAGGTGGCTCAGCGCCAGGTTGGCGATGTCGATTTCGGATGCCATGGGGTTACCCCTGGAAAAACGGGGGCACGTGGCCCCCGTTGTCGCTACTTCCCCGCGAGGGGGTGTTAAACCAGGTCGGTGCCTTCGCCGGCGTCCGCACCGTCCGGGCCGGCGGGGTTAGCGGGGGCTAGGGCGCCCTTCTTGCCCTTCGTGCCGGCCTCGGTGACCGGCACGAACCAGGACGCCTTTTCGCCGTCGGGCACGTCGAACTCTTCCGAGTCGGTCCCGGGGACATGCAGGCCGTGGTAGAAGCCGGTGTTGATCGCGCGTACTCGCATGGCGGCTCCCTATCAGGCGACGGTGAAGCCGGACGGCCGCGCAATGTTGCGCTGGATGGTGTTGCTGACGTAGGCGGTGAATTTGCCCGCCGTCAGCGCCGCGGTGCCGACGCGCCAGGTGACACGGAAGTAACGGCGCAGGCCGGCGGGCGGCTGCGTCTGCAGCAGGACGGCGCCGATGGTCAGGTTCGCCACGGGGACCACCGGGCCGGCCAATACGTCGGCGAAGGTCGTTCCGTCGGCGGAGTCCTGCAGCACGGCTTGCACGGTGGCACTGCCGCCGGAGGTGGCGGCGGTATCGACGGCGGCGTTGATCCACAGGTTCTCGCCGGTCATCGAGATGTCGGACGAGTTGGCCGAGCCGCTGTCGTAGGTGTTGGTGCTGGCAGTGTCACCGGTGGCGGTGACGGTTTGCGCCGCGGCCAGCTTGGTGGATTGATCGAGCATGCCCATTTCGTTCTCCCTGGGTTAGACCACGCGGGCCTCGGTGGAAAGGATCTGATCAACGGTCAGCACCGGGACACCCATGAACTTGAGCTGACCGCCCTGGATGCCCGTACCTTGGCCGGCAACCGAGGCCGCCGACACGTTGCCGTACTGATTGACGGCCTCGGTGAAGGACAGGGCGTTCTGCGACTTGTCCAGGGCGCCGATGGACAGCATCTCCTTGACGGTGCGGGAGGCCAGGAACATGGGGGTACCCATGCCCATGGAGGGAATGCGGGCCAGGGCCTTGATCATCAGCTTGTTGATCCAGGTGGCGGCGGTGATGGCCTGGGTGCCGCTCTGGCCCACCAGGTCGGACACCTTGATGTTGGCGATGCGCACCGCGTAGCGCCAATCCTTGACGTGCAGGCCGAACTTCCACTTCCACAGTTCGGCATAGGCGCGGAAGCGATCGTTGTTTTCGTCGAAGGCGTCGATTTCGCCCAGGTCCTGCTGGGTCAGGCCGGCCTGGGAGCCCCTCGGGTAGATGCCGGCGACGGTGTTTTCCGACGCGACGATCAGCCACACCGAGGTGTTGTCGTTGCCGGTGCCGCCGGCGTCGATGATGTTGGCGCCGGATTGGGCCGCCAGCGCGTTGTAGCGCGGGGTCAGGCCGAGCACCCCATCGGGGTTGGTGGAAGTGTCGCCGTAGATAAGCTGCTGCGCGAAGGTCTGGTTCATCGCTTCGATGAACGCCAGGCCTTCGGACAGGCGGAACGCAGCGGTGTTGCCGTTCAGGTCGGCCAGGTCCTTGTCGATCTCGTTGCGGCCTTCGGCCATGGCGCACACGTCCTCGATGGTCGCCCGGCCGGACTTGCTGGCCTTGACGCCCTTGTAGAAGCTGCGCAGTTGCACGGCGGGCAGGCCGGAACGGACGACGCCCTTGTGACCGGTGGGCAGGTTGCCCTCGAAAAACGGCAGGTAGCTGATGATCTCGTTCGACTGGTTGAGCAATTCGGCGACGACGGCAACCTTGCCATCGGGGCCGAACGATTTGGCAACGTCGATGAGGGTGTTACGCCCCGAAACGGTGGGAAGAGTGGCCATGCTGGATTACCTCACTTGGTGGATTTGTCGTAGAGGACGGACGCCGCGTCCCGTTGCCTCGCGGGCGCACGGCCGTCGACGAAGGTGTCCTCACTGATTGCCTTTCCGGCACGGACCATGAAGCGGATGACTTCGGGGTGGTTGCCCAGGCCGGATTCGTTGAGCAGCGTGCGCAGTTCGGGGGTGCCGAATTTGTCCAAGGCGGTGCGGGCAACGCCCAGGCTCTCCGTCAGCTTGTCGCCGCCGAATTCCTTGTCGGTCTTGGCGTCGTCGCCCCACTTCGTGCGGATGGCCTGGAACTGCTCTTGCTGACGGGCCTCAAGGGTGGGCGCCACCTTGTCGAGCAGCTTTTGCGCGGCGTCCTGGGTCAGGTTGAGCTCCTTGGCAACTTCGGAGTAGGCCTCGATCACCTTGGGGTCGAACTCCCGACCTTCGGGGGCGGCGAACTCGTACTTCTCCGGCGCGCCCTGGGGTGCGTCCTGCTCACCGTCGGCCTTGGTGCCTTCGGTAGCGGGGGACTCGGCCGCCGGCTGCGGCGCCGTCTGCTCACCGGTGGCGGTCTGCTGGCCTTCGGTCTGCGGAGCGGCGGCCTGCGACGGGTCGGCTACTTGGTTTCCTCCGCATTCCGTCATCAGCGTTTCAGTGGTCATGCCTTGCTCTCCTTGAGCATTTCGGTGTAACGGTCAGGGCAGTGCGCGGTGACTTGAGCCAACAGCCTCAACCCCTCGTTGCGCGTACCTTCGTTGAAGGCCATGGTCAGCGCGTTGGTGTTGAAGGAGAGACGCCACACGCCTGCCCGTTCCAACAGCCGGGCCACGAAACGGCGGCCGCGCTTGTTGTTCATGAGCCACTTCAAGTCATCGATCTCGATCTGCAAGGCCAGGCGGGCGTGGTCCTCGGCAATCGCCTGGGCGCACTCCTGGCTTCGGGTATCGAGAGGGTCGAACGTGCTCATGGACGCACGATAGGCGTCGGATGCTGAGGTACGGGCACCATGAAAATGGCCACCCGAAGGTGGCCGTGCGCCGAGGGGATGATTCCGTTGCCGTTAATCCGATCCGCTGCCGTAGAGCACCTCGGCAGCGTTGCGCAGCACCCCCTGTACCGTCACGCCGAGGTCGGTGATCTGTAGGGACAGGCTCACATCGGCGTCTTTGTCGTCGCCGTCGCGCTCCAGGGACTCGGTGGCGGACGTGACAACGGCCTTGGCCTGCAGGGATACCTGGGTACCGGCCTTGAGCGCCTTGGAGATGCCCAGGGCCTCGCACTGCTCCTCGTTCAGGTACAGACACAGGCCACCCGGGTAGTTCGGCGGTGTGTAGTCGGAGAGGCCCGCATCGCCGGCCTCGCGCTTCATGTCGATCAACTTTCCCATCTCGGTGATCCTTTAGCTTGTGTAGCCGCTGAAAGCGCGGGTAACGTCGGTGAGGGCATTGGGTTCGCCGGTCTTGGCGGCGGCGAGCTTCTGCGCAGTGTCAGCGCCCTGGTTCATCAGGGCTGCCTGCTGGGCCTGTTGCGCCTGCTGGGCGCGCTGCTGGCGGAGGGCCTGCACCTGGTCGGCCGGTACGATGATCTGCGGGTCGAGTCCCAGCGAGTCGGCATAGATGTCGGCCCACTTATCGGCGTCGAACTTGTCGAGCACGTCCGGCTTGAAGCCCGCCACGGCGCCAAGGTTGCCGACGAAACGGTCGATACTGTTGGTGCCCACGGCGCGCTGGGCCTGGGCCAGCATGCTGACCAGGTCGACGTTGATGTCGTGGCCCTGCAGCTCGTCAGGCGGGGGCGGGACGATGCCGGCCGCCATGATCTGATCGAAGGTCATCTCGATCAGGGGGTCGAGCAGCTCGTTTTGCAGCCGCTCGAGCACCGGCCCCAGCATGAGCAGCTTTTCCTCGTGGCGCTCGGCTACCTCGGTGGCGGTCATGCGGGCGTCGGACTGGTTGGCCAGCATGAGGAACAGATCCGCGTAGAAGGCGCCATCGATGCGCCCACGCACGTCCTTGATGTCGGCCAGTAGGTGCGACAGGTCGATGTTCACTTCGAACGCGGTACGGATGCCAGCGCCGGGCCCGGTCGCATCCACGTAGCTGATGCCGCCGGGCAGCGTTTCCACGTCATGGTTCTTCATGCTGGTGGGCACCTGCAGCGGCGGGTTGGTCTTGTAGTCGATGCCCTGGGCCTTGCGCAGTTGTTCATGCTGCAACTGCTTGATGTCCCCAAGGGCTTCCATGCCCGGGGAGTTGCCGTAGATGTCGCCGCCGGCCGTGGCCCAACGCGGGCACAAGGCGGGGAAACGTTTGAACCCTGATTCGCGCAGGAACGTGCGGGCATCGCCGCCCAGCTCGAAATAAACGGAGCGCCAGGCCATGTTCTGGCTGTCGTGCTTGCCCGGATCGCGGTCGCCGCGCGGCTCGATGGCATGGACGATCGTCACCCAGGCGTCGAGGGTGCCGCGGTCGTACAAACTCTTGACGGTGGAGCTCACCTTGTCGATGCCGAACTCGGCGACAACCTCATGGACGGTTTTCTGGAACTCGCGGTAAAGGGTGGTGACTTCGCCTTTCCAGTTGGTGGCGATGGCGTATTCGCCCGCAGTCAGCGGGTGGTGGTGGATGACGTTCTGGAAGTCCGGCACCACGATACTGGCCGCCGTGCCGAAGGCGCCCAGTTCCTCGTACATCGAGTGCAGCGCCCGGTAGGTGTTGGAGCGCTGGAAGATGGCATGCATCAGGTTGCTGACATCGTTCAGCCACAGCTTGACCGGGGCGTACTTCATCAGATCCTTGTCGGCCGTGGCGAGGCGGAACCAGGGGCGGGCCGGGCTGGTCATGCCCGACATCATGCCGGCGGCGAGCACGCGCAGCGCCCGGGTGCCGGTGTTGTCGTAGATGTTGTTGTGCCGACGCTGGCCCCGGTTGCGGTCCTGGATGAAGAAGCGCCCCGACCGAGGGAGCAGGTAGTCGCTGATCTCTTTCCAGTGGCTGAACCAGCTGGAGCGCTCGGTCTTGAGCTGCCCCCAGCGGGTCAGCAGCTTTTCGCGCGGGGTCTTGTCGGCCATGACTTACGACCCGAGGAGGGTGTTTTTCCCCAGGTTGAGCGCGCTCGGATCGACGCCCTGGGGGCCAGTCAGCATGGTGCCGGAGGCTCCACCCTTGCCGGCCTGCTGGGCGGCTGCAAGAGCGCCTTGCGTGTCGGCCTTCTTCTGGTTGGCCTGGTTGAAGGCTTCGTCGGCCTGTTGCGCCTGCTTGTCGGCGGCGGCCTTGGCCTGCTTTTGTGCAGCATCTTGCTGCTTGCGCGCCGCGTCAGCACTCGCGCTCTGCGAATAGGTGCTGTACGCCGAGACTGCTACAGCGGCAGCGGCCAGGTAGCCTGCGGTTGCTCCACCGGACATGGTCATTCTCCTGTGATGGTGATGGTGTTTTCCCCGTGGTGGGAGAACAGCTGATCTGCCTCGTCGGTGAACTCACCTTCGGCAGTGGCAACGTCCTCAGCCCGGGAAGGGAAAATCATGGTCAGGTCGGTATCGGCGTTGGCGATGAAGGCCTGCTTCCGTCCAGCACTTGCCGGCAGGACGTGGTAACCGACCAGGTGCATAGGCTCGCCTTCGGTGGCGACCAGCACATCGCCGTTGACGATGACGACCGTGGGGATCTTGATCAGCACGCCGGTGAGCACCACCCCCGCCGGAATACGGATCGTCCGGGCGTACAAGCCGCCGTGGATGACGTGGCCGGTGGCAATCTCAGCCTGCGGCAATTCGCGCACGGCGCTCTCCAAGGCCCGGACCCGTTCAATGGCCTGAGTGCTCATCGCCGGGATGCTCGGCGTAGTGGCGGCCGGCAGGCTCACGGCAGTGCCCGGAAGAAAACGCGGTTGGTTTCGCGGTAGCCGACACCCGGGAGGACATCGGCTAGGCGGCCACCAGAGGGGGCGCTGACCAGCAGACCAGGGGCGCCCAGGGTCTTTGCATGGGCCTCCGCCGCGCGCAGCAGCTTCAAGCCGGCGCCGGACTTCCGGGCCTGGCCGGCAACGAAGAAAGACTCAGCAGCAGCCATGCGGACCCCGTAATGCGGCAGCACCGGGGCAAGAATGAGCAGGAATCCGATCAGGTCGGCGCCACGGTAGGCGCCCAGGCAGGACAGCACCCCCGCTGCTTCCGATTGCCGATAGAACGGCATCTGCGCCGAGGGGTGCGGCAGTCCCTCGATTGCGGATTCCTGAGCGTACTCGTCCAAGAGCGCACCCAGGCAGGGCGAGGCTTCGAGGTCGGCGACGGTGCAGAGGCGGATGGCAACGGGTTCCATGCCCGCACGATAGGCGGCCCATGGATGGGTACGGGCACCGTGTAAAATGCAGCATGCCATCCGCAACTTAGTCCAAGGAACGAACCATGCAGAAAACCGCTTTCATTGCAGCCCTGGCGCTGCTTGGCGCTGGCTGCGCCGCGTCCGCCCGAATCGTTGTTTTGCAGCACCCGGACACGAAGCAGACCGTGGATTGCCGGGTTGATGGATCGGTTACCCGGCCGTACCTGAAGCAGGAGAACTGCATCAACGCCTACGAGAAAGTAGGCTATCGCGTCGTCAGCGATTCCGACAAAAACTAGGCGTAAGGGTCGTAATCCAGGCGCCGCTTGCTCCCACCAGCGGCGCGTAGGGCCGCGCGCTTGGGCGTATCCATCAGGGCCAGCACGTAGGCGCTGCCGTAGTCCGGTGAGCGCCCGATCTTGGCGATGATTTCGTCGCGGCTCGCTACCTTGAGCGTGGCGCCCGACAACGACCACGTCGGCGCCGTAAGGTCGGCCAGTAGGCGCGGGTCAGGGGGCAGCGCGATGCCCGTGTTGTTTGTCGGATCGAGGGCCTCGCGCATCCGCCACCACAATTCGCTGCGCAGGTTGAAGAAGCGTAGCCGCCCCGATTTGTCGGTGCCGCGCGCAGCCTCGGCAACGTGGACCCCAACGATCTGCTGCTCGGCCTTCACCAGGAAGTCATAGGGGCTCGCCCCGACGCCGATCACGTCCAGGTGGATGACGGCCTTGTCACGTAGCGCGGCGATGGCCAGGCCGGCCACGGTCGGACCGTCCGGCGTGTCCTTGCCCGGGTAGGTCAGCGGCACATCGAACCACATGGCGTGGCGTCGGGCCAGGATGGTGTTGTCGCGGCCCCCGCGGGCCACGTCCACGCCCAGGCTATCCATCGATGCCAGCTTGTCCGGCCGCTTCCAGCGCGCCTGGGCGGCCTCAACCCATGCGGTCGGGATTACCTGCCAAGGGTCGTCCTCGATGCCCGCGTTGAAGTCGCCGTACAGCATCTGCGAGCGCAACGGCTCGGGCAGAGACTGCAATACCGATTCGTAGCCCGTCCCCATGAGGAAGGGGTTGTCTGCGATCCGAGAGGGAATGAACGTGCGGCTGCGCGGCACGATCGTGTCGCCGTCGTGCTCGAACGGGGTTCCGGCGGGAACCTCGACCTCCTTCCCGTCGAGCACCGCAAACCACCGCAACTCCCCCGGTTGGGCCGGGTTCGGGTGCTTCGGGTCCAGCCACGGGGCGAAGTAGGCCACCACCCACCGGCCCTCTACCGTGGTCGGCGGGTTGAAGGTCATTAGCACGCGGCAGCGCTGGCCGGCCTTGGCGGTGCGGTTCCAGCCCAGGACGAAGCGCGCCTGGTGCTCGCGCAATTCCGTTGCCTCGTCCAGCACGATCAGATCGTGGGGGCGGCCCTGCCAGCGGTTTTCGTCGCCCGGGTTGTCCAGGCCGCCCACCTCGCACAGCCTGCCGCCGGGCAGGCGCCAGGCGCCTTTCTGCGAGCTGTAGCCGTCCGTCCCGCCCAGTACCTCGGCCAGGCGCTGCACAAAGCCCTCGGTCTGCGCCTTCTCGCGGCGCACAAATAGCGTGCGGTCATGGGCGGTCAGCGTCAGGCCGACGGCCAGGTCGGTCTTGCCGCCGCCCGCCGAGCCGCCGTATCCCGTGACATCGGCAGGGGACTGGAATGCCGCAAGCTGAGGGCCGGGCAAAGGGCGCCATGGGGTATCGCGGATGTCCGCCGCCAGGAGCGCATCGACCTCGGCGCGCTCGGCCGGGGTCATGTAGGCCATGGCGCGCTGGATCTCCGCAACGCTGGGCGCCTGGCTCATACCAGGTCGGCAGCCGGGTCATCCTCGGCGCGCGCGGTGGCCGCGGCGACGATGGCCGCGAGGCGGGCGCCCCGGTCCGTCTCGCTGATCTGCACCGGGCCGCCGCTGGCACCGGTCAGCTCCATGCTGGTCTTGTCACCGTACTTGGTCGGATGCCACTTGGCCAGTAGCTTGAGGCGGGTTTCGACTTGCAGCTTGCGGTGGCCCAGCATGTCACCGCGCTTGACCTTCAACTTCTCGCCGTCGTCCTCGGTTTCCTCGCCGACTTCTGGCGTGTTGGCGATTTCGAGGGCCTCCTCGGCGATGGCATCGAAGCCGGCGCGACGCGCGCGCTCCATGCGCTCGGCAAATTCGGGCCGGGCTTCGATCCAGTGGTACACCGTGCGCCAGGCGGGCATGCGCTCATCGCGGCAGATCTGGCGCAACGGCTCGCCGTCTGCGATGCGGTCGCAGATTTCAGCGGCAAGGGCTTCGGTGTAGGTCGAGACTTTCTTCATGCGCGCAGTAAAGCGCGCGTCGTTGCAGGCACGGGCACCCGCCGGCCAGGGTGGTTTGTGCGCCGCGTGCGATGGGTGCCATCAACGGGTATCCACGGCTTTGACCCGCACAGCAAACTGCGCACGCCGCTTGTACTGGCAAATTTTCGCCACCGCGCCCTTACTGATCTCGAACTTCTCAGCCAGTTGGCTGTAGCTCATGCCGTCGGCCTCATGCAGCGAGCGAATACGCTCCACCTCCGCGTCTGTCAGTTCGGCATTCGGATGATCCTCGCCAATGCGAAGGCCGGCTTCGTTTACCGCCACGGTTTTCAACACGGTGCTGCCCTCCTTGAATCTGCAAAATATTGCGTGGAACGTTTGGAACGTTTTTCATGGTTTTTTAGGTAACTTTTTCACATATACGTATGAGGAATTTCCTTAAAAAAGGGCGATAAACGTTCCAAACGTTCCATGTAGAAAAATGCAAACAGACTAAACAGGTAATAAAATGCGAATAACCGCGCCGGTTACCTGCCGGCGCACCAACATCAGCGCGGAAGGGCGCAACAAAATGCGAACAAGTAAAAAACTGCTAATTTCTGCGTGCGCAGTATGTTGCGTACTCGCCAACACCACCGCGGTTGCTGCTGACCAAGCCGACTACGATGCTGCGGTTGCCGCGACCCTAGGTGCAGAAAGTCGTAACACGCTCGCAAAGATTGAAGAATTCAGGCTTTGCTTGCGCACAGCAGCGGCAAACTTGGATGACTTCATATCGCCGGCATCCGACATTGCCTCGGCTGCAGCCTCGGAGTGCGCCCCGAAGTGGCAGTCGGTATTGGTGGCGTCCAACGAATCCCTGACAAAGATGGAGCAATACCCCTCTCAGGCGGTGCGAGAGACCGCCCTGCGTGGAGTACTTGAAGCCCGTAGGACCAAGTTGAGCCAACCCCAGCCCTCCAACGCAAAACGGCCCCCTCCCAAGCCGCGCACAACGATGTAATTGCGTCGTCACTCGAAGTCCCCCACCCGCCGCACGCGAATACCGAGCAGCCCCCGCCCTCGCAATCCGTAGGTATTCATCGCCGGCTCCATTCCCTTCGATTGCAGCCGTCGCCCTAGACTCTTGGCCGAAGCGATGAACCGCAACTCGCCACGGGCCTTAGCGAAGGCCTCCCAACTGGCCCACAGCCGGGCATTGCTCTCCACGTGGCCGGGGCCCACCTCGCAGCACTCGTCCAACCATTCGCCGAGCAGGTCCATGTCGCTCTTGTAGTCGTCGCGTGCCTTGCGCACGGTGGCCGGCGGCTGCAGGCCTGCCTTGCGGTAGGCCAAGGCCCCGCGCACGCACCAGGCCAGGATGCCCGGGGCTTCGGCCGCCAGCTTCTCGGCCCGGTCAGGGTCTTTCACCAGCGTCAGGTCCTGGTCGAAGTTACGCGTGAACGGCACGGGCAGCAGCCGGCGCCAGATGGCGTGGTCGTCGCCCTTGACGATGGGCCGGTGGTTGGTCGGCATGAAGGCCACCCAGGTGGGTGCCACCTCGACCGTGGTCTTGGAGTACAGGCCCCGCGCCGGCAGCGGTTCGCCCCCGGTCATGGACTTGATCAGGCCCTCGCGCAGCTCAGAGCCCTCGTCGGGCTCGCTCACATACACGAACCGGGCGCCGCGCAAGCGCAGCACGTCCTCGCGCGCCGCCCCGGCGTTGCCACCGGCCGCGCCACTGCTCAGGAAGGTGTCGGCGCTTGCCATCTTGGCGTGCTCGCCCAGGGCGTCGCGGATAGCCCCCAGCACCGTACTCTTGCCGTTGGAGCCCGACCCGTAGGGAATGGCGAGCACGTCCTCGTCCGGCTTGCCCAGCAGCGAGTAGCCCACGAGCCGCTGGAAGAAGCCGATCATGTCGGCGTCGCCGAAGAAAACGTCGGCCACGGTCTGCTCAAACAGCGGCGCCCGGGCGGCGGGGTCGTAATCCACCGCGGTGATGGTCGTCACGCAGTACGCCTGATCAGGCGGCAGCAGTCGGCCCGTGTGCAAATCCACCACGCCGTTGCCCACGCCCAGGAGGTGGGTCTGCTTGTCCAGGTCGGCCATGCCCACCACGATGCGCGGGTCGGACTGTGCCAGGCTCACCATGTTGCGCACCATCACGGCCCGCTGGCTGATGGCGCAGAACTTGAAGAACTCGGCCCGCTCGGCGTCGCTCTCGATGGCCTTGGCCTCGTCGGGCAGCGCACGGATGGTTTCCTTCGCCAGGTGCTCCAATTCGACACCAGCCGCGCGGCGCCAGTAGATGCCGGTCCACATGAACCAGCCGTCGATCTCGGGCACGTACATGAGGCCGTCACCGTAGTGGTCGAGCATGCGCTCGGCGTTGCCGAACTCGGTCATCTGCCGACGCTGCTTGTTGAACGGCACGACCTTGCGCCCACCCGCCATGGCCGCGCGCACGTCGGCCACCGGCAGGCTGGTGTCGGTCAGTTCCTTGAAGCGCGCCCGGATGAGCCCGGCCAGTTCGGCCCGCAGGGCCAGGTCCGTGCCGGCCGCTTCGCCCGCCGCCCGGGCGACCTCATTCACCAGGTCGATAGAATCCTCGCACGCGAGGATCAGGCCCTTGGCATCATCCAGCGCGGTACGCTTCTCGGCCTTCACCGCGTCGCGCTTACCCTGGTTGCCGACCTTGAGCAGCCAGCGCGCCGTCGTCGGGTTGCGTCCCGACCGGCCGAAGCTCTCCCATCGCTTCTCCACGTCCTCACGGTTGGCGTAGTTGCTGGCCGTGCTCGACCACTCGTCCCACAAGGCCAGGGCCTCACCGCTGCCGGCGAACTCATGGTGCAGCGACATGCCGACTTTCAGCCAGGTGTCGTAGTCCTCGTTATCGACGTAGGCCACCAGGCGCCGTGCCTCGCCCAGGTCGATACCCACCGGAGGCTCGAAGGCCATCAGCGGGTCATCGATCGGCGCCGAGGTCATGCCCCCAGCCTTGTTCCGGCTGCCTGACATGCGGGCAAGGCCGGCTTCCTCGGCCATGGCCTCGAACACCTGCAGCGCTTCCTCAACCTGGGCATCGGTGATGATGGGCAGGTCGCCCGCGCGCATCGCTTCCAGGCCGCCGAAGAAATCCACCCACTCGTAGGGCGCGCCCGTGCCCGGGTGGATGTGGTACGCGACGAACTGCTGCCCCTTGCCCAGGATCTCCAGCCGGTGCCGGCCGCCGGCCAGGTCCTCGAACCAGGCACCGGTGGCCTTGCCCCAGCCCTCGGCCTGGGCCCGGTAGGCGAGCAGGATCTTGGGCGCGTTGCCCACGCGCTCGCAGGTCAGGCCCAGGTGTTCCTGGCACCAGGCCACGAACCGCGCAGCCAGCGCGCCGTCCGTGGTGTCCACGTCGATGGCGGCGATGGGCTGGGCCCCTTGCCCGCACAGCACACCGACGCCGTGGGCCGGGTAGCGGGTCAGGTCAGCGGCGCCGAGGCGGGCGGTTTGCCAGTTGTCCAGCGCGGGCCGCTTGTGGCCCGGCTTGATCGGGATGATGAGGTAGCCGTTGCCCAGCAGGGCCCGGCCGTGGTGTTGGAAGTCGGAAGTCACGCAGCCACCCCCAGCAGCGCCGCCATCAGCCGATCGTCCAGTTGCTGGGTATTCCGTACGGCCTGGTGCCAGTAGCTCGACTTCAACTCAAAGCCCACCGCGCGGCGCTGTTGCTCCAGGGCTACCCACACCTCGCTGCCAATGCCCATGAAGGGTGTCAGCACGGCCTCGCCGGGCAGGCTCCACAGCTGTATGCAGCGCTCGATCACGTCGAGCTGCAGCGGGCTGATGTGCTGCTCGTCCTTCTCGTCGCGCGCCGAACGGTATTGCAGCGTGCGCGACTGGCTGATGTCGGTCCAGACCGGCGAGGCGTAGCGCTGCCAGACCATGATCGATACCCAGGTCCGGTAGGGCCAAGGCTCCCGGCCGGCCGCGCGCATCGCGTCGGCCTGCTTCTCCCAGGCGGCAGGCGACACGTCCAGGGCGTCGCCCGCGTAGTGCTCCAGGCCGCCAGCGATGGCGGTCTCGTTGTCGCCCGGCTTGCGAAAGGTCACGACGTAATCGGCCAGCCCCTGGCCGCTCATGCTGCTGTCTTTGCAGAGCTGCTTGTGCAGCAGGCGTAGCGATTTGGTGCGCTGCTGCTGCACCACGGGGTCTTTCCAGATGCACACCTCCGAATGGAAGATCCAGCCGGCCGCCTGGTAGGCGCGAACCACGTCGCCGCGGAAGTCCCGGATACCGATGAATCCCTCGCGCTGCTTGAGTGCCGGCAGTTGCATCACGTGCACGCTATGCAGCCGGCCAGGTGCCGTTACGCGCAGCAGCTCGCCGATCAGAAACTGGTAGTGCTCCCAGAACGCCGCCCCATCGTTGTTGCTGATGTCGCGCGGGCTGTTCGTGAAGCGGTACAACCCCTCGAACGGAGGCGAGTGGATACCGTAGGGGATCGAGTTGTCGGGGACCGCCCGGATGAGCTCGCAGGCATCGCCGTGGTAGATGGCGTAATCGCCGGTGACGACCTGATCGATGGCCTTGATAGCGTTCAGCATGCTGCCTCCTCGGTAAGCCACGCCGGCACACACACCGGCAACGTAGGGTTGTAGGTGTCCTGCTCCAGCGCGGCGCCATGCACGGCCTCGCCGGACAGATCGGCCATGTTGGCGACCATCGCCGCGGCCATGCGCTCGGCGTCGAGCTCCTTCCGGCGCAGGTTTTCCAGCACCGCGCCCTCGGTTGACGCAGCGACGAAATGCACGGTGACCGGCTGTGCTTGCCCAAAGCGCCAGAACCGGCGCACGGCTTGATAGACCTGCTCGAACGAATCGTTGAGGCCGACAAAGACGGTGTCGGCGCAGTGCTGCCAGTTCAGGCCGAAACCGGTCAGGCTGGGCTTGGTCACCAGCACGCGGATTGCACCGGCGGCGAAGTCGCGCAGGATCTGCTCCTTGCGCGCCTCGCTATCGGCACCCCGGATTTCCACCGCGCCCGGCACCGCGGCCGCCAGGGCCGTCGATTCGTCGTTGAGGTTGCACCACAGCACGCAGGGCCTATCCGCCGGGACCAGCTCCGCGGCGAACGCCACGCGCTGCGCCATGCTCTCGCGCCGGGCGCGCAGCCGATCGGATAGGGTTCGCGCCACGGTGCCATCGGCAGGCACCAGGTGCTCAACCTGATGCAACGGCGGCAAGTCATAGGCGCCGTCGTCGTAGCCCAGATCGGACGGCCGGCGCAGCAGCACCGACCACGAGCACATCCAGCGCCAGAACTCATCCTCGGCGTAGCCCTTCAACCGCCACTTGCTGGTGTCGCCGCCGTCGTGGGTGAAGAAGGTCGCCAGCATGCCGGTCAGCGGCATCACGCCCAGGAACTCGGCATGGTTGCCCAGCTCGGTGAAGTCGTTCGGTGCCGGGGTCGCAGTGGCCGCCAGGCGGTAGGGCACCGCCGCGCACTTCTCAATCAGCATCGTCCTGGTCTTGCCGTCGAAAGCTTTCAGGATCGACGACTCATCCAGGATCACACCGGAGAACTGCGACAGGTCGAAGTGGTGCAGCTTGGCGTAGTTGGTCACCGAGATACCCGGGCCGACATCGTTCTGCGTCGCGCAATGCCGTGCTCCGATGCCGAACTTGCCGCCCTCCCGCACCATCTGGTCCGCCACGGCCAGCGGGGTGAGTAGCAGCACCTTGCCGCCAGTCGCCCGCACCACCGCATCTCCCCAGGCAAGCTCCATCAGGCTTTTGCCCAGGCCGGTATTGGCAAAGATGGCAGCGCGCCCGCGGCGCAGCGCCCAGCGCACGATGTCGCGCTGGTGGGGGAATAGCTGCAGCGGCAGGTCAGGCGGTTCGACAAGGCCCGTAGGGGGATCGAGCCGAACTTTCGCCGCGAGGAAGTCCTCGTAGGACTTAGGTGCGGGCAGGGCCCGGCCTTGAGTCAGTTCCTGGGGGCTCACAGCTCGCCGCCCTCTGACTCACCCGGCAAATCCACCAACGCTAAGAAACGGGGGTTTATCAACCGGGCCCGCGGCACCCCGTACAATGTTTCGATCTCAACGACACGCCCTGTGGGGACGTAGCCACGCAGTAACCAACCACTTATCGCCTGCTGGCTTACTCCCAGCGCTTCAGCCAGTGCGACCTGCCCCCCTGCACTCTCGATTGCCTGCTTAATCCCTGACACAGCGGTATCCTCCGTACAAAAACCGCACCAAGGATACAACCGTACAACTGTAAAAACAACAAACAGACAACCACAACAAAAATTATCTTGATTTTCAAAGCATTCGCCCTAGATTACAATCCATCGGTTGTAAATATGGAGAGATGCATGCAGCAACAACAAGACCTTGGCACGAGACTACGCTCTGCCCGTGAGGACAAGAAGATGCGCCAGGAGGATGTTGCTGCTTTTGTTGGCGTTACGCAGCAGGCAGTCCAAGCTTGGGAGGCGAATCGATCTACGCCGAGGGGGTTGCAGAAGATTGCGAAGCTTGCGGAAGTGCTCGGCCTTGAGCCTGCGGATATTCGGAACGAGCTACCCCAATCCCCGCCCTCCTTTCCGCCGGCCTTAGAGAAGCGGGTCAAAGAATTCGCTGCATCTGTATTCGCCCCAATGGAGGGAAGAGCGATTGGGGTATCTGCTTTGCACGATGAGCGGCGTGCAAAGCGCCGGTCGGAAATAGCCCTAAACCTGCCGGATGAGCTGCAAAAATCGGTATTCGCAGCTATCGACGTACGCGGAACCCCCTACTATTTCGATTACCTAAGCCGGCGCGTTGTAGCTGTCTTCATGCACCTTCCAGAGGACTCTAGTAGGCTATCAATGACGGCAGCGCGCTTTACCTTGTATCGGTTCGCTATCGCCAACCGTCACTACAATGACTTCCCGGTTCCTGACCGGCATTATCTTCTAGCCGTGGTGGGCGAGCACAGCCAGGAGGTCCAGCTCCCCCGCCCTATAAGAAACGAGGCAGCGCTCTTCGATGTCGCCCTGGAAATGCACAAGGACATGGAGAGTGCATGCAAGCGCGTAGTCGAACTTGAAGGTATAAAAACGGAGATGGAGGAGCTCATGGATGCGCAGGAGTACCTAAAAGACCTCGACTGGCCAGACATAGACCTAGATTCAGGGGTAGCGCTCTAACTAGTCAAAGCCATGAATGGCGCCTTACGGCGCCATTTTTTATGCCTCGATGCACAACTAAAACAAAAATAAATACAACAAACCAATTTACAAGGTTGTTGTTGTTGTCCTAGACTCGCCATCAAGTTGTTTTACTTGTATGCGAAAGGACACAACGTGCTTGCTTCCCCCCTGATTCCCGGTCGCCTGTACCGCGCACGCGGCGCCGGGCTCGACCTGAACATCATCGCTCCCCATGGCTGCGATGCCATCTGCCGCGTCCTCGGCATGTTGGAGCAAGCCAAATGCTGACCGCCCAGCTCATGAAGTCCATGGACGCCGACCACCTGGTCGCCGCGGCCCGGGCTGAACTCGACCCGAAGACCAGCACCCTGCTGGAACTTGAACTGCTCGATCGCCTGGAAGCGCTGCTCGATCGGGCCCACCACAACACCCCCATTGCTGACCTGATCGCCGAATACGGCATCACTGATGACGACGTGAGGGCCGTCATCGAGTCGCACCCGGCCAGCAGCAAAGACCAGGCTGCGCTCCTGTCCTTGCTCAACGACGAGGACATCCACGAGCCGGACCAACTCAAGGAAGCCCTCCGGCTGCTCAAGGAATTCGAGGCAATTGCCAACGACGCTGGCGATGCCGTCTACCGCCTTTCCCAACTCATCACCACCGCGCAGGAGTAACCCCATGTCCCTCGAAACTGTCATCCAGGAAAACACCAACGCCATCCGCGAGCTGGTTGCCGCACTCGCCAAGGGCGTGCCGACCACATCCGCCCAGGTGGCTGCCGTAGTCGCTGAGGCGCCGCCCGCTGCCAAGGCCGAAGCCCAGGCCACCAACACCAAGAAGGAAGCCGTCAAGGCCGCGCCTACCGAAGATGCCCCGGCCGCTGGCCAGAAGCCCGAAGCCCTCACGCAGATGACCGGTGCCGAAGCCGAGAAGGCCCTGCACGGCCACGCCAATAACCCGGCCGACGCGCCGACCTACCAGGCCACCGCCGACGCCGTGACCAAACTGGCGCGCACCAAGGGCCGCGACGCCGCCATCGCCGTGCTGACCAACTTCGGCGCCGCCAAGCTGCCCGATGTGAAGCCCGAGCAGTTCGCCGCCGTCATCGCTGCCTGCGAAGAAGCCGGAGCCTAGGACCATGAAACCGCTCAACCAGGCGCAGCGCATCCTGATTGCGCTCGGGGTCGAACCCCAAGTCGTCTTGCTCGGTCATTGCCGCGAGAAGGCGCGCAGCAATACCAAGAAGGGTCCGGGCCGCATGCACATGAACGGCAAGACGGAGGGCAAATAATGACCGCCGCCACCCCCAAGAAGCGCACCAAAGCGCAGCCCGCACCCGAGGTCGTCACGGCCTACAAGGGCTTCAACCAATCCCTGCAATGCCGGGGCTTCCAGTTCGAGGTCGGCAAGACCCACGAGCACGAAGGCGAAGTGAAAGCCTGCGCCTCGGGGTTCCACTCCTGCGAATACCCGCTCGACGTTTTCAGCTACTACCGCCCCGCCGAGAGCCGCTTCGCCGTGGTCAAGGCTTCCGGACAAATCAGCCGGCACGACGACGACAGCAAGGTCGCCAGCGCCACCCTCACCGTAGAGGCTGAAATCGGCCTGCCGATATTGGTCGCCCGCGCCGTGGATTGGGTTATGAGCAAGCTGGACAAGACCATCGAGCAGACCCTCGTCACCGGCGACTACTCGGCGGCCACGAACACCGGCAACCGCTCGGCGGCCACGAACACCGGCTACCAGTCGGCGGCCACGAACACCGGCGACTACTCGGCGGCCACGAACACCGGCTACCAGTCGGCGGCCACGAACACCGGCAACTACTCGGCGGCCACGAACACCGGCAACCGCTCGGCGGCCACGAACACCGGCAACCGCTCGGCGGCCACGAACACCGGCTACCAG
>NZ_DAISLS010000009.1:22300-158523 GCF_036820405.1 Oryzomicrobium sp. | reverse complement strand
CTCGGCGGCCACGAACACCGGCAACCGCTCGGCGGCCACGAACACCGGCTACCAGTCGGGCGCTGAGGTGAAGGGCGTTGAGTCCGTCGCAGCCTCGCTCGGTATCCAAGGCCGTGCCCGTGCCGCAGCCGGTGGCGCCGTCGTCCTCTGCTATCGCGACGATAACGACGGCCGCCTGGTCCATATCCGCGCCAGCAAGGTGGGCGACAACGGCATCAAGCCGGACACCTGGTACACCCTCAACACCCAAGGCGAATTCGTTGAAGTCGAAACCGAAAGCGAGGTGGCCGAATGAGCGCTCACGCCCAACTCTCGCCCAGCAGCGCACACCGCTGGCTGCACTGCCCCGGCAGCGTTGCTCTTGAGGCCACGTGCCCGGACGAGTCCAGCGACTTCGCCGACGAAGGCACCGCTGCGCACTTCCTGGCGTCGGAATGCCTGATGCACGAACACGATGCCGCTTTCTACCTGGGCCGCAGCATCAACGTCCACCGCAGCTTCGGTACCGACTGGCTGCAGGACGGCTGGACGGCCGGCAATGGCGGTAAGGAATTTGCCGTCGATGCCGAAATGGCCGGTCACGTGCAGAAGTACCTCGACTACGTGCGCGCCATCGGCGGCGAGCTGATGGTCGAGCAGCGCTTGAGCATCGAGGCCATTACTGGCGAGGCCGGCGCCAAAGGCACGTCCGACGCCGTGATCCTGGCGGGTGACGAACTGGTCATCGTCGATTTGAAGTACGGCCGTGGCGTCAAGGTTGATGCCGACGAGAACGAGCAGTTGCAGATCTATGCCCTGGCCGCCCTCGGCGAGTTCGAGTTCCTGGGCGACTTCAAGCGTGCGCGCCTGGTCATCGTACAGCCCCGCCTCGACCACATCAGCGAGTGGGATTGCCCGGTCAATGCCCTGCGCGAGTTCGGCCAGCAGGTCACGCGCGGCGCCTCTCGTTGCTTCGCGGCCGTCGGATACCACGGCAACTACCAGGCCCTGCACGAAAAGTACCTGACTCCCGGCACCGACCAATGCCGATTCTGCAAGGCCAAGGCCAAGTGCCCCGCACTCGCCAACCAGGTGCTGACCACCGTCGCCGACGATTTCGTCGATACCACCCAGCCCGTGGCCCCGCAGATCGAGCATGCCATTCACCGTGCTTTCGACAATGCAACGCTGGGCAACCTGCTGGGCGCTGTTGATCTGGTGGAAGGCTGGTGCAAGGCAATCCGCGCGGCGGCCGAGGTCGAGTTGCTGGCAGGGCGCGAGGTACCCGGCTTCAAGCTGGTCGAGGGCCGGCGCGGCGCCCGCCGCTGGAGCAACGACGCCGAGGTCGAGGCTGCCATGAAGGGCATGCGTTTGAAGCTGGAAGAGATGTACGACCTCTCGCTGATTTCCCCGACCAGCGCCGAAAAGCTGCACAAGGCCGGGGCCATCGGCCCGCGCCAGTGGCCGAAGTTGCAGACCCTCATCACGCAATCCGAAGGCAAGCCCAGCGTGGCGCCCGAGGCCGACAAACGCCCGGCGCTGGTCATCCAGGCCACTGCGGACGAGTTCGACCCCGTGGAGGACGTGGTCTGATGAAAAACGAGGCCCCCCACCGAGTGCTGCCGCACCAAGCCGTAACCGCCCTGCAGTTGGCGGCGGCCACCGAAAACACCCCTGCCGATCCGCTGCGGCGGCAGAAGGCAATCGAGAAAACCACGCAGCGGATCAAACAGCAGTACCCCCAATTCTTCAAGATCAAGGAGTAAGCCATGAAAGTGAAACTCAACAACGTGCGTCTGGCCTTCCCGGTGCTGTTCGAAGCCAAGACCGTGAACGGCGAAGGCAAGCCGGCGTTTTCTGCCTCCTTCCTGCTCGATCCGGCCGATCCCCAGGTGAAGGCCCTCAACCAGGCCATCGAGCAAGTCGCCAAGGACAAGTGGGGCGCCAAGGCCGAGGCCGTCCTCAAGCAGATGCGCGCCCAGGACAAGGTGGCCCTGCACGACGGCGACCTCAAATCCGCCTACGACGGCTTCCCCGGCAACCTGTACGTGTCTGCGCGCAGCGCCACCCGCCCGCTGGTCATCGGCGGGGACAAGAGCCCGCTCACCGAGCAGGACGGCAAGCCCTACGCCGGCTGCTACGTGAATGCCAGCGTCGAACTGTGGGCGCAGGACAACAACTACGGCAAGCGCGTGAATGCCAGCCTGCGCGGCGTCCAATTCTTCAAGGACGGCGATGCCTTCGCCGGCGGCGGTGCCGCGAGCGAGGACGAGTTCGACGACATCGCCGAAGGCGCTACCGCCGACGACCTGGTTTAACCACATCGAGCCCCGACCCTCGGGCCGGGCGCTTCGGTGAGGCGGCGCACAGCCTGGGGACCACCTACGGCCCCTAGCCGTACAGATGGCCCCGCACACGCCCGCCGCCTCACCAAAGCGAACACGGAAAACAACATGACGACCCTCTGGCTTGACCTCGAAACCTACAGCACGGTGCCCATCACCAACGGCACCCACGCCTACGCCGAAGGCGCAGAAGTGATGCTGTTCGCCTGGGCGATCGATGACGGTCCGGCGCGGGTCTGGGACTGCACCGAAACCCTGCGCATGCCTGACGAACTGGCCGCCGCCTTGAGCAACCCCAGCGTTACCGTGTGCGCCCACAACTCGCATTTCGACCGCACCGTACTGCGGCACGCCATGCCTGAATGGTGTCCGTTGGGCCCCCGCTGGCGCGACACCATGGTCAAGGCTCTGGCCCATTCGCTGCCGGGTTCCCTGGGCGATCTGTGCGACATCCTCAAGGTGCCCACCGACAAGGCTAAGGACAAGGCCGGGCGCCAACTGATCCAACTCTTCTGCAAACCGCGCCCGGCCACCAGCAAGGTACGCCGCGCCACCCGCGAGACGCACCCCGCCGAGTGGGCCAGGTTCGTGGAATACGCTGGGCTCGACATCGAGGCCATGCGCGAGGTCGATAAAAAACTGCCGTCCTGGAACTTCCAGGGCGCCGAGCTGGCGCTGTGGCATCTGGACCAGGCCATCAACGACCGGGGCGTCGCGGTGGATATCGCCCTGGCGCACGCCGCCATCCGCGCTGTTGAGCGAACCCAGAAGGTGCTCGCCGCCCGTACCAGCGATTTGACCCTGGGCGTAGTGCAGGCCGCCACCCAGCGCGATGCGCTGCTGCGCCACCTGGTAGCGGCGTACGGCCTCGACCTGCCGGATATGCAGCAAAGCACGCTGGAACGGCGCGTTGCCGATCCCGACCTGCCGGCCGAGCTGCGCGAATTGCTCGCCATCCGGTTGCAGGCCAGCACCACCAGTACCAGCAAGTACAAGACCCTCGCCAAGGGGGTGAGTAGCGATGGCCGGCTGCGCGGCACGCTGCAGTTCAACGGCGCCAGCCGCACCGGCCGCTGGGCCGGCCGCCTGTTCCAGCCGCAAAACCTGCCGCGCCCCGTACTCAAGCAGGCCGCTATCGACCAGGGCATCGAGGCCTTGAAATCGGATTGCGAGGATCTGCTCTTCGGCAACGTCATGGAGCTGACCAGCAGCGCGATCCGGGGCTGCATCGTGGCGCCCACGGGCAAGAAGCTAGTGGTCGCTGACCTCTCCAACATCGAAGGCCGCATGATCGCCTGGCTGGCCGGCGAAGAATGGAAACTGGCGGCCTTCCGCGCGTTCGACGACGGCGCAGGCCCCGACCTCTACAAGCTGGCCTACGCCAAAGCCTTTGCCGTGTCGCCCGATGCGGTCGAGAAGGACCAGCGGCAGATCGGCAAGGTGATGGAACTGATGCTGGGCTACGAGGGCGGCGTCGGCGCCTTCCTTACCGGGGCGGCTACCTACGGCATCGACCTGGACGCCATGGCCGACGCCGCGTGGCCCAGCATTCCAGCCGACATCATCGCCGAGGCCGAGCAGTTCCTCGCCTGGCGCACCGAGCAGCGCCTCGGCGACTTCGGCCTCAAGCCCAAGACCTTCATCGTCTGCGATGCGCTCAAGCGCCTATGGCGTCGCGCACATCCGGCGGTGTCCTCCTTCTGGAAGGACTTGCAGGAAGCCGCCGTGGTCGCTGTGTCGCGACCCGGTACGACCTACCCCTGCCGCATGCTCAAGCTGCGCCGCGACGGCGCCTGGCTGCGCATCCGCCTGCCATCCGGCCGGTTCCTCTGCTACCCGAGCCCCCAGGTGGATGACGCCGGGAAGCTCTCGTACATGGGCATCAACCAGTACAGCCGCAAGTGGTCACGCCTCAAGACCTACGGCGGAAAACTGGCCGAGAACGTGACCCAGGCCGCGAGCCGTGACGTGCTCGCCGGAAACATGCCGGCCATCGAGGCGGCCGGCTACCAGATCGTCCTTTCGGTGCACGACGAGAACATCACCGAAGCCGCCGACAGCGACGAATTCAACGCCGACCACCTGGCCGATCTGATGGCTACCAACCCCACCTGGGCCGAGGGCCTGCCGCTCGCAGCGGCCGGTTTTGAAGCCTACCGCTACCGGAAGGACTGATCCATGAAACTGCTGCGTCTGTATCGCATGTACCGCGGCTGGGGCTATGGCCCGGCTGTCGCCTGGCAAAACGCTTGGAGGAAATGCCGCCATGCGTGAGAGCACCATCGAGAGCTACCTGGTCGAGCAGGTCAAGGCCAAGGGCGGCGAAGTCCGCAAGGTGAAGTGGATCGGGCGCAACGGTGCGCCTGACCGGCTGGTGATGCTGCCGGCGCGCGGCGAGGTAGGCAACGGCGGCGACGGCAAGGGCCGCACCGTTTGGGTGGAGCTCAAGGCGCCCGGCGAGAAGTGCCGACCGCACCAGATCCGCGAGCACGAGCGCATGCGCCGCATGGGCCAGCGCGTCGAGGTTGTCGATTCCTTCGCAGGTGTTGATGAGGTGTTGGCGTGACGCACAAGTTCCATAGGTCTATCGCATCTGCCAGTGAAGCAAATTGCGTGTCCAAAACTCGATACGTGAGCAAGCGCATTGCGCATATACGCGCAGGACAGATAGGGGCGAAGCGCGGCACCGCGCTCTACGTCTATCACTGCCCGCACTGCAAAGATTGGCACCTCACGCGCCGCCCGCAGCCGGACAACACGCTGGACGACTTCGAGGTCGTGAAGTGACCCGCCAAGCCTTCACCCCCCGCAAGTATCAGCAGCCTGTGATCGACCACGCGCTGGACGTACCGCGCAATGCCGTCTGGGCCGGCATGGGCATGGGCAAGACGGTGTCCGCGCTGACCGCGCTCGACATTCTTGAAATCACCGAGCCCGGCCCGGCCTTGGTGCTGGCCCCGCTGCGCGTGGCCGCAAGCACCTGGCCGGACGAGGCGACGAAGTGGGGTCACCTGCGCAACGTCGAGGTGTCGGCTGTCGTCGGTACGCCGGCCGAGCGCCGCGCCGCGCTCAAGCGCCCGGCCACGGTCTACACCACGAACTACGACAACCTGCCGTGGTTGATCGAGCACTTCGGCGACAAGTGGCCCTTCCGCAAGGTCGTGGCCGACGAATCGACCAAGCTCAAGTCCTTCCGCCTGCGGCAAGGCGGGGTGCGCGCCCAGGCCCTTGCCAGGGTTGCCCATTGCAAGGTGGATCGCTTCATCGAACTGACCGGCACGCCTAGCCCCAATGGCTTACAGGATCTGTGGGGGCAAGCCTGGTTCCTTGACAAGGGCGTGCGCCTGGGGCGCAGCTTCGAGGCATTCAAGGCCCGGTGGTTCCAGTCCATCCAGGTGGGCGGCGACCGCCACGCCACGCGCCTGGACCCATTGCCCTTCGCCCAGGAGCAGATCGAGGACCGCATGCGCGACCTGTGCCTGTCCCTGGACGCCCGCGACTACTTCGACATTTCCGAGCCGATCGTGAACGTCATCCGCGTGGAGTTGCCGGCCAAGGCCCGGCGCCTCTACAAGGACATGGAGCACGAGATGTTCCTCGCGCTGGAATGCGGCGCCGAGGTAGAAGCATTCAACGCGGCGAGCAAGACCATCAAGTGCCTGCAACTCGCCAACGGGGCGATCTACACCGACGACACGTGCAGCGCCTTCGCCGACATCCACGATGCAAAGCTGCAAGCGCTTGAGGACGTGATCGAGGAAGCGGCCGGCATGCCGGTACTGGTGGCCTACCACTTCAAGAGTGACCTCGCCCGCCTGCAGCGTGCCTTTCCCAAAGGCCGCGCCTTGGACAAAGACCCGCAAACCATCCGCGACTGGAACGCCGGGAGGATCCCGGTCTTGTTCGCCCACCCGGCCAGTGCCGGCCACGGCCTGAACTTGCAGGACGGCGGCAACATCCTGGCCTTCTTCGGCCACTGGTGGGACTTGGAGCAGTTCCAGCAAATCATCGAGCGCATCGGCCCCACGCGCCAGGCGCAGGCCGGACACGCCCGCCCGGTGTTCATCCACCACATCGTCGCCACCGACACGATGGACGAGCTAGTCATGGCCCGCCGTGAGTCGAAGCGCGAGGTGCAAGACCTACTACTTGAATCCATGAAGCGAAGGGGGAAATCATGATTAGTCTGAAAAAATGGGCCGAACGCCTCGATCCCCAGCCGCACCCCAACACACTTCGTAACTGGACGCGTGACGGCAAGATCATCCCCCCGCCGGTCAAGATAGGCCGGGCGTACTACGTCAATGAGAAAGCTCGCCATATCAATGAGGTGCTAAATGGCTCCCCGATCCCGCTTACGTAAAAACGCCGGCCTCCCTCCGAACCTGTACGAACAGCGCGGCTACCACACCTATCGGCACCCGGTGACGAAGGAGATTTACGGTTTGGGGCGCGACAAGGCCCGTGCAGTTACGCAGGCAATTCAGGCGAACCTGCACTTTCAGCAACAGGCAGTGACGTTGCTTGACCGCATTACGGGCGCTACCGAACGCACCGTGGCCGACTGGTGCAATGAGTTCGAGAAGTTGTACGGCAAGCACGTGCGGATGAAGTATTTACGCGATGGTCTCGGCCACAGCATCCTGTCCAAGCTTGAGCCGCTGGAAATCAACAACTGGCTAGATGCGAACTGGGAAGAGAAGCCGCGGATGCGTCAGGCCATGCTCTCAACGGCAAAAGTCGTGTTTGGCGCAGCAATAGGCAAAGGATGGCTCAAAGCTAACCCTGCGGCGGATTTAACTACGGCGGCCCCTATCACGAAGCGAGCGCGCCTCACGCTCGATGCCTTCAAAGCGATCTACGCTAAGGCCAACCCAGTTTTGCAGCATGCGATGGAAATTGCACTCATGACCGGGATGCGACGAACCAACGTCATGAACCTCCAATGGTCGCAGGTAAAAGAGGGTTACTTGTGGGTAGAGCACGCAAAGAAGGGCTTAAAGGTACGTGTCCCGCTGTCGATGTACCTGGCCGCAATGAAATGGACGCTTGGAGATGTAATCGGTCGTTGCCGCACTGCCACGGTAAGTCGCTACCTATTGCACCATCAGCGTCACGTTGGGCTTGCAAAACCCGGCGACAAGATCAGGGATAAGACTATCGAGCAGCTATTCCGGGAAGCGCGCGAAGAGGCGGGCATCAATGGCCAGAACCCCCCGACTTTTCACGAAATACGCTCTCTTGCCGCAAGGCTGTGGAAGGAGCAAGGCATTGATGTCCGGGTGCTACTCGGCCATAAAACTGAGGCCATGTCGGCTCTTTACCAGGACTCCCGCGGAGCCGAATGGGTCACGATTTCTGGCTGATCGTTTTCAGAGAATATTCAGTAATTTTCAGCGCCCCCTAGTAGCCACGGGGGTTCCGGGTCAGTGCACCGTGCACACCATGCATGGATCGAAGGAACGCACCACGTGCTGCACCAGGGGCAACGCCCCCTCACCAGCAGGCAAGCCGACCAGTGCCTGCTCCAGGGGGCCGGGGGTGCCGGCGCCGTCCCGGGGGGAGAAATTCCAGGTAGTGGGGGCGACGATCTGGTAGCGGACGATGCGGCCGCGCTCCACCGTGACCCAGTGGCCCAGACTGCCCCGGGCGGCTTCGATCAGGCCGGCGGCGCTGCCGCTGGCGGGCAGCTCGGCAGGGTGGCAGAAGGGCTCGCCGGGCACCAGTTCCCGGGCCCAGCGTTCCAGGGCCGGCACCACCCGGGCCAGTTCCAGCAGGCGCGCCGCCACCCGGGCGAGCACGCTGCCGCCGTGGCGGGCCACTAGGTCCCGTGCCAGGGGATGGCCGTCCACCACCTGGCGGGCCAGGGCCCCCACCTCCACCACCTCGCCGGCGTAGCGGGGGGCCTTGCACCAAGTGTAGGCGCCGGGCTTGTCTGCATCGACCACCGTGTCGGCCTGGGCAGGATGGATGGGGGGCACCTCGGCAAGCCACGCCGAATGGACGTCTTCGCGGATGTCCTGCGCAGACCAAGGCTGGACGCCATTCTCCGAAGACCATCGTCCGGAAGCCAATAGAGGCGCGGGGTTTGAAGCATCGCCCGTAAAACCCTCACCGCCGCCACCATATGCCCCGACGCTGAGAAAGCGGTCGCTGGCCCGGCCCAGGGCGACCAGGTCGTGGCCGCTTTGCGCCAGATCCCGGGCGATGGCGAGGAAGAAGGCCGCCTCCCCCATCACGCCGGCGGACGCCTGGGCCTGCCCCCAGGCCGCCAGGGCCTCGGCCGAGTCGAGGGCAAAAAAATGCTCCAGCCGGTCGGCGAACAGGTGGGTTTCCAATGCACGGCGAAAGTCCGCCAGCAGGGCGATCAGGCGCAGCCGTTCCGAAGCGCTGACGCCTCGGGTGGTGCCGCCGGGTTGCAGCCCCAGGGTGTGGGGCCAGTGGCCGGCGAGCAGGCCCATCACCTTGAGCAGCCCGGCCCGGGCCGGCAGGGCCCAGGCGGTGGCGCTGCCGCGCAGTGCGGTGAGGCGCCGCTGGGCCTCGCCGTGCCAGGGGCGGTCGGCGTAGGCCGGGTGGGTGAAGTCGGGCAGGAAGAACAGGACGAAGTGGCTGAGGTGGTCGGCCAGGTTCTCCGCCCCCAGGATCAGGTTGCGCGCCCGCACCCCGTTGGCCGCCGGGACGATGCCGCCCAGGGCTTCCAGGGCCTGCACCGCCGCCAGGGACTGGGCCACCGAGCAGATGCCGCAGATGCGCGGCACGATGGCCAGGGCGTCCAGGGTGGCGCGGCCGGGCAGAATCTGCTCGAAGCCCCGGTACAGGGGCGAATTGACGTAGGCCGCCACCACCGTGCCGCCAGCCACGTCCAGGGACACTTCCAGGTCCCCCTCGACCCGGTTGAAGGGGCCGAGGACGATGCGCCGGCCCGGGGCGTCGCTGGGGGCAGCGCCCGGGCCGGTGGTGTCGGGGGCGCCGGGCAGAACGTCGTCGCTCATTTCAATCCGGTCTTTTTCAGGGCCGGTACCACCAGCGGGTGGTCGGCGGTGGCGTTCTCGCGCACCCGCTTCGGCGTGGCCGATTTGGACAGGGCGGCCAGGGCCACGAACCAGGCTTTGGGCATGTCGGTGGGCAGGCCGATGGGGATGCCCGCCACCTTGGGGGTTTCCTGGAAGGGGTGGCCCGGGTCCTCGAAACCCGGCTCGGTGCAGGAGATGCAGGCGTAGCCGCCCTTGACGCAGGAGCCGCCGCCGTTCCACGGACGCAGGTTGCAGTCGGCGTGGGCCTGGGTGCCCTTGCAGCCCAGGTTCTCCATCAGACAGCCCAGGTCCGAGGCCTTCTCGGCACTGGCCTTGAATTCGTAGAATTCGTTGCGGCCGCAGCCGTGGTGCACCAGTTGGTCAGCGTACAGGCGCGGCCGGCCGTAAGCGTCCAATTCGTCCGGGGCGAAACCTTCCAGGGCCAACTTTTGCAGAGTTTCCACCACCCAGCCCGGGTGGGTCGGGCAGCCGGCGATGTTGATCACCGGCAGGCCGCCGGCGCTGGCAAAACCTGCGCCGAGCAGCCCCCCCGGGGTGTCGCCGTCGTAGGCCAGGCCGCAGGCGTCCAGGGGGTTGCCGGCTGTGGCGGAAAAACCGCCGTAGGCCGAGCAGCTGCCCACCGCCGCTACGTAGCGGGCGCGGGGGGCGAGGCGGGCCACCCAGTCGGTCATGGCCCGGCCGGTGCCGCCCAAGCGGTGGAAGTGGCCGGTGCCGTGGGGGCCGCGCAGCATGGCCCCCTCGATGCACAGGATGTCCAGAGGCTCGCGCCCGTCGGCGATGGCGTCGAGCAATTCGATCACGTCGCCTACCGGCGCCGACAGGCCCGGGTGGTAGCGCAGGTCGATGCCAGCCACTTCCAGGGCGTCGAACACCGGCCCGGGCTCGTGGCAGAGCAGGCTCTGGGTACAGCCGCCGCAGCCGCCGCTTTGCAGCCAGACCAGGGACAGGCGCTCGCCCATGTCAGGCGCTCTCGCCGGCATTGGCCAGGTCGCCCTCGCCACCATCAGCGCCTTCGCCGCCTTCTGAGCCCTCGTCCTCCCCCGGCGCCCCGGCGCCGCGCAGGCCGTAGCGGGCGATCTTGTTGCGCAGCCCGACCCGGGACAGGCCCAGCTCCAGGGCGGCGCGGGAAACGTTCCAGCGGTGGCGGATCAGCACCTCGCGCACCACCCGGGCCTCCAGCCGCTCCATACGCTCCTTGAGGCCGCCGCCCAGACCGGCGAGGAAGGCCAATTCGGCCTCCTCCGCCGCGCCGCCGGCGGCGCGCAGCACCCGGGGCGAGAGCAGGTCGGCCCCCAGGTGGGGCTCCTCGGCCAGGGCGAGCATGCGCAGCACCTCGTTCTGCAACTCGCGCACGTTGCCCGGCCAGCGCCAGGCGGCGATGCAGGCCAGGGCCTCGTCGGTGAAGCCCGCGGCGTTCTTGCCCAGGGCGCGCTGGCTGGCGTCGAGCAGGCGGTTGGCAAGCAGGGGAATGTCCATGGGCCGCTCGCGCAGGGGCGGCATGGTCAGGGTGACGGTGGCCAGGCGATAGTACAGATCCTCGCGGAAGCGGCCGGCGCGCACCTCGGCCTCCAGGTCCCGGTTGGTGGCGGCGATCAGGCGCACGTCCACCGACACCGGCCGGGTGCCGCCGACGGGGCGGAACTCGCCCTCCTGCAACACCCGCAGCAGCTTGACCTGGAAGGCCGGACTGGTCTCGCCGATCTCGTCGAGGAACAGGGTGCCACCGTCGGCCTGCTGGAAGAGGCCGATGCGGTCCTCGATGGCGCCGGTGAAGGCGCCCTTCTTGTGGCCGAACAGTTCCGATTCGAGCAGGGTGTCGGGCAGGGCGCCGCAGTTCTCGACGATGAAGGGCCGGTTGGCGCGGCGGCTCTCGTAGTGGATCGCCCGGGCGACCATTTCCTTGCCGGTACCCGATTCGCCGGTGACCAGCACCGAGATGTCGTGGGGCGCCACCTTGCGGATCAGCTGGATGACCGGCTCCAGGGGGCTGCCCGGCGCCCGGGTCAGGCCGTCCAGGCCGAACTCGCGCTTGACCCGCTCGTACTTGTGCTCGACCCGCTTCTTCAGCACCGGCTCGGCGGTGCGCAGTTCCAGGGACAGGCGCTGGTTGTCCCGGGCCAGGCGCCAGGCGCTGGCGGCGCTTTGCAGGGTGAGCAGCAGCTGCTCCGGCTGCCAGGGCTTGAGCAGGTACTGCCAGATGCCGGCCTGGTTGATGCCGGCGATGATGTCTTCGGAATCGGTATAGCCGGACAGGATCAGGCGCACCGCATCGGGCCAGCGCTCGCGCACCTCAGCGAGGAAGTGCACGCCGGTGCGCCCGGGCATACGCTGATCGCACAAGACGATCTGGATGCCCTCCCCTTCCCGTTCCAGGATGGCCAGGGCGGACTCGGCGTCGGAGGCGCAGAAGACGGTGAAGTCCTCTTCCAGGGTGCGGCGCAGGGCTTCCTGGGAGCGGACCTCGTCGTCCACCACCAGCACCGTGGGCAGATCGGCATCGGCGGGGGGAAAGGCGGGAGCGTTCACGCGGGGAGTTCCGAGAAGGCGGGAGAGGCGGGTAGCGAAGTGGCCGCCTCCGGTTCCCGGTGCCGGGCCAGGTGGCGCGGCGTCCACGAATGGGGCGTCTTGGTGACGAAATGATACCGGGCGACGTGGTACGACGGGTCGAAGCCGTAGAAATTGCGCCGCATCTCGGCCAGCTCCTCGGCCCGATAGGCGGCCAGGGGCTTGGCCGCCTCGTCGGCGGCGCGGCGGGCGGCCTTGGCCGCCAGGGCGGCGACATAGCCGTCCCCTTCACCGTTCTCGGCCAGCTCGGCGGCCCGGCGCGCCACGTCCACGCGGAAGGCGGCGTGGTCGCCGGCCAGCACCGCGTCGTAGAAGCCGCAGGCCACCGCCTCGCCGGCGCTCATCGGCAGGCGATGGGCGAGGATGCGCCGGGCCCCCTCGGCGCCGACCCGGGGCGGCAAGAGGTAGGTCCAGAATTCGGAGCCGTACAGGTTGCCCATGTTCTTGTAGTGGGGGTTGGCGATCACCCCGTCGCGCACCCACACCCGGTCCGCCGCCCGGGCGAGGAAGGCGCCGCCGGCCCCAACATTGCCCTGCAACGCCGCCACGGTGAGGTGGCTGGTGCAGGTGAGCAGGGCCTCGGCCAGGTCGTCCATGGCGTTGATGGCCGCCCAGGAGGCGTCCGCCGGTGAATCCGCGGCCTCGATCAGGTTGAGGTGGATACCGTTGCTCCAGAACTCCGCCCCGCCCAGCAGCACGATCACCCGGGTCGGCCGGCCGGCGGCGAAGCGCAGGGCCTCGGTCAGGCGGCGGCACTGGTCGGGGCCCATGGCGCCGTTGTAGAAGTCGAAGTGGAGAAAGCCCACCGCCCCGGCTTCCTCGTAGGCGATGTCCTGCCAGGTGGGCGTGGCGACCTTCCACACGCTTGGCAGGGACGCCTCGGGCAGGGCCAAGGCTTCCGGAATGGCCAGGGTGGCGGGCAGTTTGAGGCGCTCGCGGATGTCGCCGCCCTCTTCCCGCTCTGCGGCCTGGGCGCAGGGCAGCCCGCCGGCGCCGCGCCGGGCGTGGCCGATCCACACCGCCCCGTCCCGGGTGCCCACCAGCACCGCGCCGTGGCGGCGGGCCAGGGCGCGGCCGGCAACGTCCGCGTGGTTATTGGCGTTCCAGCCATAGGCGGCGGGATCGCCCTCCGGATGGGCATCGAACAGGCGGCAGGGCACGCCGCACAGTTCGCTCATCACCCCGGGGAAGCCGTCGGCGGCACGGATCTTGGCCAGCACCGCGGCGCTGCCGTCGTGCTGCCAGTCGATGGCCCGCTCCGCCTGGCGCAGCAGGGGCCGCTCCCGCCCCGGGGCGTCATTGCCTGGCCGCACCGGGACGAAGCTTCCGGACTGAAAGCGGGCGATGGCCTGGCGCACCGCCCGGCTGGCGGCCTCGGTGACCTCGCGCCGATACAGGCTGGACTTGGCTGCCGGGCGCATGGCGAAGGCGGCGCTGGCCCATACCGGCCCGCCGTCCAGCGCGGCCTCGGCCTGGAGCACGGTGACGCCCCATTCTTCCGCCCCCTCCTGGATCGCCCAGTCGAGAGCCGACGGCCCCCGGTCGCCGACGATGCCGGGATGGACGATCAAGCACGGCACCGCCTGCCACACCGCCACTGGCACCGGCCGCTTGAGAAAGGGCGCCAGCACCAGGTCCGGGCGGAACAGGGCCACCGCCTCCTCGGTCACCGGATCGGCGATGTCGAACTCCACCGACAGGGTGTGGCCGTCGGCGGCCAGGTCGGCGTAGAGGCGCTGGGCCAGGCTGTTGAAGCTGTGGGTGAGGAAGAGGATGCGCATGGACGGTGGAACGGAAAGGAAGTGGCGGAGAACGGCGCTCAACAGATGCGCGGCAGCTGCTCGCCGGTGAGCCAATCCACGATGCGCTTGCCGCCGAAGGCGGTGGTCATCTGCACGAAGTGGTGCGGGTCCTCGGTGACGGTGCCGATGCGCGCCGCCTCCCGGCCCTGGGGATGGGCGCGCAGGGCCGCCAGCACCAGGGCGTCGACCTCGGCCGGGGCGATGACGATGACCCGGCCCTCGCAGGCGGCGTAGAGCGGGTCGAGGCCGAGGAATTCGCAGGCCGCCGCCACCGCCGGGCGCACCGGGATGGCGGCCTCGTCCAGAGAAACGCCGACCCCGGACTGGGCGGCGATCTCGTTCAAGGTGGTGGCCAGGCCGCCCCGGGTCGGGTCGCGCAGCACCCGCACCTGGGGCACCGCCGCCAGCAGGTCGGCGATCAGGCCGTGCAGGGCGGCGCTGTCGGAGACGATGGGGGAATCGAAGGCCAGTTCCTCGCGGCAGGAGAGGATGGCCACGCCGTGGTCGCCCACCGGGCCGGAGACGAACACGCTGTCGCCCACCCGGGCGTTGGCGCCGCTCAGTTCCACCCCCGGTCGGCGCACGCCGACCCCGGTGGTGGAAATGAACACCCCGTCGCCCTTGCCCTGTTCCACCACCTTGGTGTCGCCGGTGACGATGTGCACCCCGGCGCCGCGGGCGGCGGCGGCCATGCTGTCCACGATGCGTTTCAGCTCGGCGAAGGGGAAGCCTTCTTCGAGGATGAAGCTGGCCGACAGCCAACGCGGCTCGGCCCCCATCACCGCCACGTCGTTGACCGTGCCGTGCACCGCCAGGGCGCCGATGTCGCCGCCGGGAAAGAACAGGGGCGACACCACGTGGGCGTCGGTGGCCATCACCAGCCGGGCGCCCAGGGGCAGGCCGGCCAGCTCGCAGAGCACGGCGCCGTCGTCGCCCTGGCGCAGGGCCGGGTTGTCGAAGGCCGGGGCGAACAGCTCGGCGATCAACTGGGCCGAGGCCCGGCCGCCAGCGCCGTGGGTCATGTCGACGCGACCGTTTTTCAGGTCCAGGGGGCGCACGTAGTTGCGTTTCATCGGCTCAGTTCCGCGGAGAGTCGCTGTCAGGATTATCGGGATTGTTGAGGTTGCCAAGGCCGGCGGCGTCGGCCCCGGCGAAGAACTCGAACAGCTCGGGCCGGCTCTGCCGGTACAGCCGCAGCCACAGCAGGGTGGCAGGCACCAGGGAACGCACGCCGAACCAGACGCTGCCCCGGTCGTCGCGGCGCTGGCCCTTCAGTTCCCAGCCCAGCATGGTCCAGCCTTCCCAGTTCACCTCAGGCATGCGCTCGCGCACCTCGGGGGGGATGTTGGCCACGGTCTGGGTCATGGCCGTCAGGTGGCGCACCGCCTCCTCCCGGGTCAGGCGGGTAGCGAAGAAGTCCGCCTCTTCCAGCCCTTCGGTCAGGGTCAGGATGGCAGCGCCGGAATCGTCGAGGATGCCCAGCTGGGCGGCGGTGAGCAGGTTCATGGTGGTGGGCGGCAGCGGCGCCGGTCAGGCCGGCACGCCCTCGGGGGCGGGGGCCGGCGCCGCATGGTCGCGGGAGTAGTCACGGAAACGGCCATAAGTGTAATGGGCGGCGCAGGCCCCTTCCGAACTGACCATGCACGACCCCATGGGATTTTCCGGCGTGCATACGGTGGCGAACAGTTTGCAGTCCTGGGGGCGCTTGACCCCGCGCAGGATGGCGCCGCACTCGCAGGCCTTGTGGTCGGGCACCGGAGCGTAGCTCAGGGCGAAGCGTTTTTCCGCGTCGAACCCGGCGTAGGCGGCGCGAATCTTCAGGGCGCTGTAGGGCACCACCGACAGGCCGCGCCATTCGAACTCACGGCGCAGCTCGAAGACCTCGGCCACCAGGGCCTGGGCCTTGCGATTGCCGTCCCGGGTCACGGCCCGGGTGAATTCGTTCTCCACCTCGGCGCGGCCCTCGTTCACCTGGCGCACCAGCATGCGGATGGCCTGCATCACGTCCAGGGGCTCGAATCCGGCGATCACCACCGGCTTGCGGTATTCCTCGGCGAAGAACTCGTAGGGCCGGCTGCCGATGATGGTGGACACGTGGGCCGGGCCGATGAAGCCGTCCAGCTTGACCAGGCCGAGGCGGCGCACCTCGGGGGATTCCAGGATGCTGGAGATGGCCGAGGGGGTGAGCACGTGGCAGCACAGCACCGAGAAGTTGGTCAGCCCCAGGGCCTTGGCTTGCAGGATCGCCACCGCCGTGGGTGGCGTGGTGGTCTCGAAACCGATGGCGAAGAACACCACCTGCCGGTCCGGATGCTGCCGGGCCAGGTTCACCGCGTCCTGGCTCGAATAGACCATGCGCACGTCGCCGCCCCGGGCCTTGGCCTTGAGCAGGGACAGGCCGCCGGAGGCCGGCACCCGCAGGCAGTCGCCGTAGGTGCAGACCATGGCGCCGGCGTCGAGGGCCAGGCGGATCGCCTGGTCCACCCGGCCGATGGGCAGCACGCACACCGGGCAGCCCGGACCGTGGATCATGCGCACGTTGGCCGGCAGCAGGTCGGCCACGCCGTAGCGCGAGATGGCGTGGGTGTGCCCGCCGCAGAACTCCATGAAGTGGTAGCGCCGCGCCGGGTCGGCCTCCCGGGCGATGGCGGCGGCCAGCCCCTTGGCCAGATCCCCGTCCCGGTATTCGTCCACGTATTTCATCCCGCCCTCCTTACGCGTTGGCCAGGCTGGCGGCCAGGGCGTCCTGGCGCTGCGCGTCGTCCAGTGCGGCGAACAGGGCCAGGGTCTTTTCCGCCTCGTCCGGGTCGAGCCGGGTCAGGGCGTAGCCGACGTGGACGATCACGTAGTCGCCCACCGCGACGCCCTCCACCAGGGCCAGGGAAATCTCCTTGCGCACGCCGCCCAGTTCGATGCGGGCGCCGTCATCGGGCAGGAGATCGACGATTTTGGCGGGAATGGCCAGGCACATGGGTCAGGCGTCCTTGAAAGCGGATCGGGTCAATGGGGCCAGGGAAAGGGGCGTCCCGGGCAGCACGGCGGCGTCCGGCAGATTGTCCATGGCATCGGCCACGCTGACGCAGCCTTGCAGCACCTCGGTCACCGCCGCCACCGGCTCGGCCCACAGACCGGGGAAGTCCACCTCCCCCGGGTCGTTCAGGACGAAGGCCAGCCGCTCCACCGGCGGGGTGAAGCGGGCATCCACCCCGGGCTTGTTGCCCCGGGCGTCGATGCGGTACCAGCCGTGGCCGGGCAGATGGACGGCGTTGAGGCCGTGCAGGCAGTAGCGCTCGCCCCCCGGCACCAGGGTCAGGCGCTGATAGCACAGGGCGGCGGGAATGCCGTTGGCGCGCAGCAGGGCCGCCAGCAGATGGCTCTTGGCGTAGCAGTAACCGGTGCGGTGGCGCAGCACGTCGGAGGCGGTGCAAGTGAGCGGATTGTCGGCGTCGTTGCGGTAATCCCAGCTGTGGCGGATCTGATCGCGCACGAACTCAAAGCAGCGTTGGGCCACGGCCAGGGGGGTGGCATCGCTGTCTGCATCGGTCCCGGTGGCAAGCTCTCGGGCCACTTTGCGGATGTCCGGATGGTCGGCGTCGACGATCGGCGAGGCGGCCAGGTAGGGGGCGAGGGTCGGGTCAGTCATGGGCGTGATGGCGGGCGGCCCAGGCCTGGCCGAGGGCCAGGCCGCCGTCGTTGGGCGGGGCCTGGCGGGCTTCGAGCATCGCCAGGCCGTGATTGTTGAGGTGGACGCGCAGGTCCGCGGCGAGCAGGGCGTTGAGGCAGCAACCGCCGCCCAGGGCGACGGTGCCCAGCCCCCGGGACTGGGCCGACCGGGCGGCCCAGTCGGCCAGGGCAGCGGCGACGGTGGCGTGGAACAGGTCGGCGGCGGCGTCCAGGGCACGTTCCCGCGCGCCCTCTTCCACCGGCCAATCGGCCAGGGCCGCCAGCAGGGGGGCGAAATCCAGGGCGCCAGCGGTATCGATGACCCAACCGCCGGCCAGGGGCGCGGCGGCGTGGCCGGCCCGGCGGCGCTGCCGGTCGGCCCGGCCTTCCAGCTCCATGGCGGCCTGGGCCTCGAAGCGCTGCACGGCGCGCAGGCCGAGCAGGCCGGCGGCGGCGTCGAACAGGCGGCCCAGGCTGGAGGTGGGCGGGCAATTGACGCCCTGGGCGAGCATCCGGGCGATCACCGCGGCGCCCTCCTGGCCCGGGTGGCGGCGGGCGACGAAGGCTTCGATTTCACCCCCGCGCCCGAGGCGGTGCAGGGCGCTGGCGGCGAGGCGCCAGGGTTCCCGGGCGGCCTTGTCGCCGCCGGGCAGGTGCAGGGGCGTTAGGCCGGCGAGACGGGTGCAGCCGGCGCCGGACACTTCCAGCAACTCGCCGCCCCAGAGGCCGCCACGCTGTTTGTCATCCCCGCCCAGCCCCACCCCGTCCAGAGCCAGACCGAGCACCGGGTGGTCGGCCGGGGTGCCGCTTTCGGCCAGCACGGCGGCGATGTGGGCGTGGTGGTGGCCCACCGCCACCGCCGGGATGCCCTGGGCGGCGGCAAAGGCCTGGGCCAGCCGGGTGGAGGGGAAGTCCGGGTGGCGGTCGTGGGCCACCAGATCGGGCCTGGCGTCAAGGACGTGCAGCAGGTGGTCCACGGTTTCCTCGAGGAAGGCCACGGTGGCCGGGCTGTCCAGGTCGCCGACGTGCTGGGAGAGGATCGCCTCGCGGCCCTTCATCACGCACACCGTGTTCTTCAGGTAGCCGCCGAAGGCCAGCACCGTGGGACCGTCGTCCTTGAGCTTGATCGGCCGTGGCGTCTGGCCCCGGCCGCGGCGCACGAACTGGACGCCGCCGCCGTCAAGGCGGATCACCGAATCGTCGCTGCGGATGACGATGTCCCGGTCGTGGAGCAGGAAGGCGTCGGCGATGCCGGCCAGGCGCTGCACCGCCTCGGCGTTGCCGGTGACCAGGGGCTCGCCGTGGGGGTTGGCGCTGGTCATCACCAACACCAAGGATTGGGCCGCCCCCAGCCAGTCGAGCCCGGCGGGTCGTCCGGCGGCGGCGTGGAAGAGCAGGTAGTGGAGCGGCGCGTAGGGCAGCATGGCGCCGATCCAGGCCAGGCCCGGGGCCACCCCGGGCAGGGCGGCGTCGGTATCCGTCCCCTTGCGCAGCAGCACCACCGAGCGTTCCGGCAGTTCCAGCAGGCCGGCGGCCTCGGCCCCCAGAGGGCCGGACAGGTCGGCCACGGCGGCGGCGCTGGCCACGTTGGCGACCATCACGGCGAAGGGTTTCTCTTCCCGGTGCTTGCGCCGGCGCAGCTCGGCCACGGCGGCCGGGTTGCGGGCGTCGCAGGCCAGGTGGAAGCCGCCGTAGCCCTTGATGGCGACGATGGCGCCGGACTGGAGCAGGCGTACCGCTCCGGCCACCGGGTCATCGATCCCGTCTGCCAGGGGCGCCCCGTCGGCGCCGAGCAGGGCCAGTTGCGGGCCGCAGGCCGGGCAGCAGTTGGCCTCGGCGTGAAAGCGCCGGTCCCGGGGATCGGTGTATTCGGCCAGGCAGTCCGGGCACTGGGCGAAGGGCGCCAGGCTGGTGCGGGCCCGGTCGTAGGGCAGTTCCCGGGTGATCGAGTAGCGCGGGCCGCAGTGGGTGCAGTGGGTGAAGGCATAGCCCTGGCGGCGATTGCCCGGGGTGAACAGGTCCACCAGGCAGTCGTGGCACAGGGCGCTGTCCGGGCCGATGCGGGTGCTGGTGCCCTGGCCGCCCCGGCTCTCGACGATGAGAAAGCCGGGCAGCCCCCGCTCCGGCGCGGCCTCGCGCACCTCCACCGCCTCGACCCGGGCCAGTTCCGGCGCCTCGGCGCGCAGCCGGGCGACGAAGCGCTCCACCAGCGGCGCCGGGCCCCGGGCCTCGATGTCCACGCCCTCGGCGTCGTTGCGCACCCAGCCGGCCAACCCCAGCTCGAAGGCCAGGCGGTAGACGAAGGGGCGGTAGCCCACCCCCTGGACCAGGCCGCGCACGCGGATGCGGCGGCACAGGACGGTGACGGCGGGCAGGGAGGACGGCGGGGGAACGGGCACTGCGCTGGAACTCATGGGAAGCCGGGAAAAGCGGGAAAAGGGGTTGCCGCGGCCACGCATGGGCCGCGGCCGTTCACCTTACTTGGCGGCGAGCTGGGCTTCCAGTTCGGCGATGCGTTTTTTCAGGGCCTCCACCTGATCGCGGCGGCCCGCCCGGGCGCCGGCCACGCCCTGCTCCAGCCACGCCAGCCAGGCGTCGAACCCGGCCCCGCTGGTGGAGGACAGCTGGATCACCTCCAGCCCCGGATTGACCCGGCGGGCGAAGTCGATGGCCCGGTCCGTATCGAAGCTCAGGTGGGGCAGCAGGTCGCACTTGGAGAGCAGCATCAGCCCGGCGGCGCGGAACATGTCCGGGTACTTGAGGGGCTTGTCCTCTCCCTCGGTGACCGACAGGATCACCACCTTGTGGGCCTCGCCCAGGTCGAAGGCTGCGGGGCACACCAGGTTGCCCACGTTCTCGATCAGCAGCAGGGAATCGTCCGGCGGGGCCAGGGTTTCCAGGGCGTGGCCGACCATGTGGGCGTCCAGGTGGCAGCCCTTGCCGGTGTTGATCTGCAAGGCCGGCGCCCCGGTGGCGCGGATGCGCTCGGCGTCGAACTCGGTCTGCTGGTCCCCCTCGATCACCGCAATCGCCAGGCGGGCCTTGAGGGCCTCGATGGTGCGGCACAGCAGGGTGGTCTTGCCCGATCCCGGGCTGGACACCAGGTTCACCGCGAAGATGCCCTTGTCGGCCAGGGCGCGGCGGTTGCGCTCGGCGTAGCCGTCGTTCTTGGCCAGGATGTCCTGCTCGATCTTGACCATGCGCCCCTGGCTCAACCCCGGTACGTGGGCCCCGGCGGGCCCCAGGCCGTAGTGGTGGTGGCCGGCGCCCTGCTCGTGGCTGTGGTCGTGGGCCTGCTCGCCGTGGGGGTGGTCGTGGCCGTGATCGTGCCCATGGTGATGGTGGTGATCGTGGCCACTGCCGTGACCATGATCATGCGCGTGATCGTGACCGTGGGCGTGGTGGGTGCCGTCGGCGTGGTGGTGATGATGGTGATGCCCGGCATGGCCGTGTGCATGACCATGCTCATGGCTGTGGCCGTGCTCGTGGTCATGATCGTGGGCCACTCCATCGACCCGGACCTCGCCGGGGGCGCAACCGCAGACGGTACACATGGTGATCTCCTCGTTCTCTTCTGTTCGCGGCGCCGGGCGCCGGTCGATTGGTTATTGCGTGATCGTTGCTCGGGCTGCATGCCGTGCCGGAAAGCCGGCGCGGGCAGCGGTCAAAGGCGTCAGGCCAGTTCGAACTCCCGCACCCGCATCTCCTGGCCGGCGGTGGGCTGGACCTGGTGGCGGCCGCACTCCGGGCACGGGTCGTAAAGGGCGGCCAGGGGCACGGTGCGGCTGCAATTGAGGCACCAGCCCTGCCCCGGGATGCGCTGGATTTCCAACCGGGCGCCGTCGGCGACGCTGCCCCGGGTCACGGCGTCGAAGCAGAACAGCAGGGCCTCGGGTTCCACCGACGACAGTTCGCCCACGTCGAGGAACACCGCCCGCACCCGGCCGACACCGCTCACCCCCTGGGCGGCGGCGGTTTCTTCCACCAGGCCGAGGATGCTCTCGGCCAGGGCCATTTCATGCATGGAAATTCTCCACGGCGGGGGATGGGTCGGAGCCGGTTCCAGCGGTGCAGTCACTCCAATCCCCGTCATCCGCCGCCTCCGGCGCGGCGCCGATGCGCCAGACCAGGGGCACGCAGGGGTCGAAGGCCAGGGCCAGGGTTTCGGCCAGCTCCCGGGCTTGCGCCGGCGAGGCGCAGCGGGCCTGGGCCAGAGTGGCGGCGAAGGGCCCGGCCGGGGCGAACAGGGCCTCGGTGGGGGCGTCGATTCTATACCCGGCCACCCGCTCTTCCCCATTGTCCCGGCTGCCCAGGCGGGCGGTATGGCGCAGCACGCCCCGGGCCGTGCTCACCTGCCCCACGCCCGGTGCCGGGCAGGCGAAACCCGCCTCCCAGACCAGGGTCGAGGCTTCGGCGGGAAAGGCGGAATCGGCCCGGGCCATTTCGTCCGCCTCGGCCAGGGCCAGGGCGGCGCGCAGCAGGGCGCGCCAGCGGCCGGCCAGGGCGTCGGCCACCGGCGTGGCAGGCGTGGCCGGCGTAACGAGCGCAGAACCGCCGCCCCAGGCCCGGTCCACACTGGCGGCCCAGGCCAGCTGGTGGCCGGCGAAGGAATCGGGCGATGCCGCCCGGGTGCCCCAGCTAGCTCCCTCTTCGGCCGCTCGCCAGGCCAGGGCGGGCAGCTCGCCTACGGAACAGCCCAGGCGGGCGGCCAAGGCCGCCGGCAGGCAGGCCGGTTCGGTGGCGGACGCCCGCACCAGGGCGGCGAAGCCGGCCCGGTCGGGGGCCGCTCCGGCCCGGGCCGGCCAGTCGAGAAAGAGGCGCCAAGCGTGCTCGCGCAGCATCTCCCGCACCACCGGCGCCGGGTCCAGGTCTTCGGGACCGGCCAGCCCCAGGGCCAGGCGGGCCGCCGCCCCCTGGGCCTCGCCACACAGGGCGTAGAGGCGCGGCAGGCGGGCGGCCACCGCCAGGGGCGGCAGTCCGGCGAAGAGGCGGGCCAGGTCGGGGCGCTCGACCCGGCAGGCGATGGCCGCCAGGCGGCCGCCGTCGGCTGTGCCGCGCCACTGGGCGCTCACGGTGATGCGCCCGGCGAGGAGACCGGCGGTGGTGGCTACAGAATTGGCCACAGTGCTGGCGGCAGTATCGATGGCAGCGTCGGTGGCGGGGGTGGCGGGGTCGGTGGCAACAGCGGCCCCGGCCGGGATGACCATGTTTTCGGCCGCGTTCATGGCCGGCCTCCGGCGGTGCCGGTCAGACGGCGGAAGAAGCCCCGGCGGGCGGCGTCCGCCGGAGCAGCGGCAAGGGCCGAGGCGCTTGCGGCGCTGGCCGGCTGGACGGCCGCCACGGCATCGGCGGAACCAGTGAAAACAGGCCCGCCCCCATTGCCCGTCGCCGCAGCCGTTTTTGCCGATGGAGCGAAACCCCGCGCCAGTGCTTGTTCTCCAACCATGCCCTGCGCAGACTGGCTTGCAGCGCCGGTTTCCGAGACACCATCGCCAAGGTCCGCGCCAGTCGCGGGGTTTGACGAGGTGGCTGAACCAGGGCCCGCCCCGCTGGCCGGGCTTGCGGCCGGCAGTTCCTCGGGCGCGGCGATGCCGCCCGGGGTGAACAGGGCGGCCAGGGTGGCCAGGGCGAAGCAGCGGGCGTCGGCCTGGGTGGCCAGGCCCTCCACCGGGGAGAGCAGGGAGACGGTGTGGTAGGGGCCGGTTTCCGGCGCTTCGCCGCCCATGGCGGCGAAGTCCCCGGCGGGGAAGGCCCACACCCGGGTGCGGTCCGGGCCGAGGGGGGCGAAGCCAGCGGCCGCAGCCGCCGCCTCGCCGGCGGCCAGGGGCAGCAGCATCAGGTTGATCGCCCAGGGGGTGACCAGCACGCCCACGGCCAAGCCCTGCCAGGGGCGAAAGCCGATGGCCTCCACGGTCAGGGCCGGGTGGTTGATCGGCAGGCCGGCCATGGCGGTGGCAGCGATACGAGCGAAGGCCCGGGCCAGGTCGTTGCCCCGGGCCTCGGCGGCCTCGGCGGCTTCGGCGCCCGATGCCTGCGCCGGCGCCAAGGCGTCCCGAACCGCCGCTCCGGCGTGGGCGGCATCGCCCTGCGCAGCGGACTGACGGGGAAAACTGGGGAAGCGGGGGTTGCGGCTCACCGGGGGCTCATCCGGCCAGCACCATGAACTGGGTCTTGGCCGCGTCGCACTCGGGGCAGCGCCAGTGGTCGGGCAGGGCGGCAAAGGGGGTGCCGGGCGGGATCTGCCATACCGGGTCCCCGGCCGCCGGGTCGTAGACGTGCCAGCAGATGCCGCATTCGAGCTTGGTGTCCGGGGCGAGGCGGGCGTCGTTGCCCAGGTAGGAGCCTTCAAACACCGCTGCTCTCCTGTTCCTCCTGCTGCTCCGGCTCATCCAGCCCGGCCTGGCCCAGGCGCGCCTCGGCGAGCAGGGCCTCCAGGGTGGCCGCCGGAATGCGGTCTGGGCCGTCGGCCGCCGGAGCCTCGTCGCCGTCGAGCACGCCGAGCAGTTCGCGCAGGCGCTCGGCGGTGTCCTCGAAGTCTTCCCGGGCGGCCAGGGCGGCCTCGGGCATGTCCACCACTTCCAGGGTGTTGAGGATCAGGGTATCCATGGCGTTGAAGTACTGCACCCACCAGACGTGGGGCAGGCCGGTGGCGGTGAGGCGGCAGTTGCCGTAGCCCCGGGAGAGCAGGCTGACCCGGCCCCGGCCCAGGCCCTCGTCCAAGTAGGACAGGTCGTCCGGGGTTACCGGCAGCAGGGTCAGGTTCATCACGTGGGCCGGCTGGCCGGGCCGGTAGCGGCGGGAGCGCTCCACCAGTTCCCGGTACAGGGCTTCGCCGTTCATCAGCCCGGGGCGCGGCGCCGGGGCCGGTGGAGGGGCCTCGGGAAAGGCGTCCACCAGGTCGGCGGGGATCGCCGCCACTTCCAGGCGGTGGCTGCGCATGGCGCCGGTTTCGTCGGCGTGGAGCACCTTCCACAGGCCGGCGAAGGCGGTTTCCTGGACGCGGAGACTGTCACCGCCACGGCCGCTGACCTCCCCCTCCCCCAGGGTCTCGTCGAGGAGCCGGGTGAGGTCCGCCGACAGGGGGGCCAGGTCGAGGCAGGGGGCCGGGGCCGATCCGGGGGCCGCCGAAGAAGCGGCCAGCCAAGCCTCCAGCCCGTCGGCCAACTCGGCGATGCAGGCCTTCAGCTGGCCGGCCAGGGCCGGCGCCAGGGCGTCGGGCTCGGGGGGCAGGGGCAGACGGAATACCCGCATGTCGCCCGGGCTGGGCATCACTTCGGGGCTGCCGCCCTCCTCCTGGCTGCCGGGGCCGATGGCGCCGCCGGCGACCACGGGAATGGGAAAGGGGGTGACGGTCTTGTCGGTGAAGAGGGCCATGGTCGCTTCCGTGCTTGCGTTCTTGTCGCGTGATCGAATGTTCGTGCGGGCTCAGGCGCCGCAGGAGGGGGCGGCGGAGGCCACCGGGATGGCGAAGCCCGGGGCCCGGCGCGTTTCGCCGTCCACCAGGGCGCCCAGTTCGCGCTGGTACACCGCCCAGTCGCGCATGCCCTCGATGGCCCCCAGGTAGGCGCCGTCGCGCAGGGCCACCACCGCCGGCCAGACGCGCACGCCGTAGCGGCCGGCCAGGGCGCGGGCCAGTTCCAGGGGCAGCACCGCCAAGCGCACCGGCCGGGGCAGGTGCTTGACCGCCTCGGGCAGCACCACCGCCACGTCGTGGCTTTCCGGCACCCGGTCCGGGGCCTCGGCGAACAGCACCAGGGCCTCCCCCGGAGCGGCGGCGAAGGCGTCGAAGGCCTCGGCGGTGGCGGGCACGGCAAAGCCGTGGCGGCTTTCCAGGCGGCGGATCAGCTCGGCCAGGGGATCGGCGGCCACCAGGCCGGGGATGGCCTGGCCGACGGCGTGAGGATCGAGGGTTTCGGTGGCGGTCATGGGCGTTTCAGGTGGTCGGGGAGTTCGGGTTCCCGGTTGGCCAGGTCGGGGAAGAAGGCGTCGAAGGCGGCCGGATCGATGGGCGCCCCGGAACCGGCGGCGTCCTGAGCGGCTTGCAGGGCCACGTCCAGGGCGGCGAGGGCGGCGGCGATCTGGGTGGCCTCGGCGGCGGAGATGCGCTCCCGGGCGGCGCCGAGGAAGGTGAGCAGCCACTCGCCCTCTTCCACCGGGCCGAGCAGCAGGGTGTCGATGGTTTCACTGCCGGCGCTGCCGTCGCCGGGCCAGGGGGCGCAGCAGGCGAGCAGGCGCTCACCCTCGCCGGCGCTTTCCGGGGCGATGGCCAGCACGCGCATGGGGATGCCGACGCACATCAGGCGGCTCCCTGGGCGTTCGTGCCGCCGATGTCGCCGGCGGCCCCCGCGATTTCATCGCGGCGGTTGAGGAAGCGCGGGTCGCCGAGGCGCCAGGCCAGAGTCTCGTCGGGGCGGCCGGCTTCGTAGATGGACTGGTCGAGGCTGGCGTCGGCCAGGGTCTCGGCCAGGGGTTCGGGGCGCCGTTCCGGGGCAAAACCCCAGGCGGCGAGTTGGGCCACGGCAGCGTCGATGGCCGCCGGGATGCGTGCCTGGATCAGGGGGCGCAGACTGCCGCCGTAGTCGGCCAGGTCCTCGGGCTGCACGCCGATCAGCACCATGGTGTCGGGCAACTGGCCGGTGAAGGCGGCGGCGGCCAGCACTTCCTGGAAGCCGGTCTGGTGCAGGCTCATCTTCTTGGCGCCCATGAAGCGGGGCACCTCGTCGTCGCGCACCACTTTCACCTCGCCGGGTTGCAGGCCGTAGTCCACCGCGTCGAACACCAGCAAGCGGCGGGCGCCCTGGATGTAGGGCAGCAGGTACATACCCTGGGTGCCGCCGTCCATCACCGCCACGCCGGGGGGCAGGCGCCAGTCCCGGTGCAGGGTTTCGGCGCAGCGCACGCCGAAGCCCTCGTCGGCCCAGAGCAGGTTGCCGATGCCGAGGACCAGCACCTGGGAATCGGTGCCCGCGGCAGGGTCGAGGTCGAAAGGGGTCAGGGCTGACGTGGCGGACATGGTGGATAGGGCAGACATGGCGGTGGTCGGGACCTTGGCAGGGGCGCGGCGCGCCCGTTGTAACGGTTAGCGTTACATATCAAGGTCCGTGCCACCCCGGCCTTGCGGGATGAAAGGCCGTGAAAACAGCAGGTTGCGCAAATCAGCAGGGATAAGCGCGGCAACAGGCCGTCAGGCCGGCTGCCAACCCGGCGGACAATTGGAAATCAGCTTTCCACCACCGGGCGGTGGCGGTGCTTCCAGGCCTGATAGAGATCCCATTCCAGTTGTAGATGCAGCCAGAAGCGGGCGTCCTGGCCGAAGTGCAGGGCCAGGCGCAGGGCGGTGTCGGCGCTGATGGCGCGGCGGCCGACGATGATCTCGTTGAGGCGGCGGCGGGAGATGCCCAGGGTGCGGGCGAGGGAATCCTGGGAGAGCCCCAGGGGCCGCATGAAGCGGGTATGGAGAAAATGGCCGGGGTGGGCAGGCGCCCGCCCCGGCGAAAAGGGGCGCCGGAGGAGGAGTGGCGTCCCAGTCGACCGGCCCGGGCGCGCCAATCCGGGAGCGGGGTCGCCGCTGGATTGTCGCGCCGGGGACGGTCGCACCATCGTCAATCCTTGAACATGCGGTGGCCGGAGACCATGGTCGAGATCAGGCTCTGCCGGCTCATGATGTCTTCGCGGATGGCCGCATAAACGTGGATCATGACGAACACCACGAAGGCCCACATGGCCAGCCGGTGCCAGGTGTGCACGTCCTGGCTCTGGCCGAACAGGGGGATCACCCAGCTGGTGAACAGGGTGTGGGTCCAGTGCCCGGCCTGGGCGCCCTCGCCGTACAGGGCCAGCCCGGTGACGATGAGGAAGGTGGCCCCCAGGGTGAAGGCGAAGAACATGGACAGCTGGGCCAGGGGGTTGTGGCCGATGTACTTCTTGGGCTTCGGTTCGAGGAACAGGTACCAGCGCAGCTCGAAGAACACCTCGCCCCACCAAGCCTTGTCCCAGAAGGGCAGGATGAACAGCTGGCGGGCATGGTGGTTGCCGACGAAGGCCCAGTAGATGCGCCCGATGAAGCCGAAGACGAAGACATAGGCGGCGGCGAAATGGGCGAAGCGGATGGTGCCCATGACGTAGTGGTCGCTGGCCTCGCCGCCCATGGAGGGCAGGGGCTTGCCGATGAAGTAGCCGGTGACGGCCAGCACCACGATGGCCAGGGCGTTCACCCAGTGCCACAGGCGCACCGGGGCTTCGTACACGTAGTACGAGAGCACCTGGCGCCCGCCGGGACCTTCGCCCCGGAATTCACGCTCGATATGCATGACGGACTCCTTTGCCGTATGAACCGGAACGCGCGACCGGGACGGTCAGCGCACCTTGACCGAGGTCATTTCCTGACCGTCGGGGCTCATCACGTGGGTGGAACAGGCCAGGCACGGGTCGAAGCTGTGCAGGGTGCGCAGAATCTCCAGGGGCTGGTCGGCCTTGGCCAGGGGCGTGCCGAGCAGGGAGGCCTCGAAGGCGCCGATGTTGCCGGCCGGGTCCCGGGGGCTGCCGTTCCAGGTGGTGGGCACGATGCACTGGTAGTTGTCGATCTTGCCGTCCTTGATCTGGATCCAGTGGCCCAGGGCGCCCCGGGGCGCCTCGGTGAAGCCGACGCCCTTGCTGGCCTGGGGCCAGGTGGACGGGTCCCACTTCTCGACGTTGGCGGTGGTGGAATCGCCGGCCTTGAGGTTGGCGATCAGCCGGTCCTGGAAGTAGCGCATCTTTTCGGCGGCCCACTGGCATTCCAGGCCCCGGGCAGCGGTGCGGCCTAGGGTGGAGAACAGGGCGGTGAGGGGCACGTCGAGCTTCTTCAGCACCATGTCCACCGGGTCCTTGAACTCCGGGTTCTTCTGCACGTAGCCGATGATGTAGCGCGCCAGGGGGCCCACTTCCATGGCGTGGCCGCGCCAGCGCGGGGCCTTCAGCCAGGAGTACTTGCCGCCCTCGTCCAGGTTCTCGATGTTGGTCTTGGTGCCCTTGGCATTCTTGCCCAGGACGAAATTGGGCTCGGTGACGCCGTCGAAGGGGTGCAGGCCCTTGGATTCGTCGGCGTACTTGTACCAGGAGTGGGAGACGAATTCCTGGATCTGGGCCGGGTCCACCAGGTCCACTTCATGGACCTTGGTCAGGTCGCCGTTGATGATGGCGCCCCGGGGCAGCAACAGGCTCTTGGCCGAGTAGTCGTTGGCGATGTCCGGCACGTCGCCGTAGGACAGCACGCTCTGGCTCGACAGGCCGCCGCCGTGCAGCCAGCCCTTGTAGAAGGAGGCGATGGCGAGCAGGTCGGGCACATAGACCTTCTCGACGAACTCGATGGTGCGGTCGATGATCGAGCTGACCAGGTTGAGCCGCTCCATGTTGATCGCGCCGACCCCGCCCACGTCGTTGATGTTGATGGCGCAGGGCATGCCGCCGACGATCCAGTTGGGGTGCGGATTCTTGCCGCCGTAGATGGCGTGGATCTTGACGATCTCCTTCTGGAAGTCGAGGGCTTCCAGGTAGTGGGCCACCGCCATCAGGTTGGCTTCCGGCGGCAGCTTGTAGGCCGGGCTGCCCCAGTAGCCGTTGGAGAAGGGGCCGAGCTGGCCCGATTCGACGAACTTCTTCAGCCGGTTCTGCAGGTCGCGGAAGTAGCCCGGGGAGGACATCGGCCAGTCGGAGATGCTCTGGGCCAGCTCCGAGGTGCGCTTGGGATCGGCCTTGAGCGCCGAAACCACGTCCACCCAGTCCAGGGCGTGCAGGTGGTAGAAGTGCACCAGGTGGTCGTGCACGTACAGCGCCATCTGCATGATGTTGCGGATACTGTTGGCGTTGTCGGGAATCTGGATGCCCAGGGCGTTTTCCACCGAGCGCACCGAGGTCAGGGCGTGGGTGCCGGTGCACACGCCGCAGATGCGCTGGGTGAAAGCCCAGGCGTCGCGCGGGTCGCGGCCCTTGAGGATGACCTCCAGGCCGCGCCACATGGTGCCGGTGGAAACGGCGTTGCGGATGACGTTCTTGTCGTCCACGTTCACTTCCACCCGCAGGTGGCCCTCGATGCGGCAGACCGGGTCGACCACGACCCGCTTGCCGGAGTTGTCCAGGCTGAAGCCGTTGGCGGTTTGTTGTGCGGCCATTGTTTACTCTCCCTGCTTCTGTTCTTGGCTGGCGTTGCCTTGCTTGACCTTGGCCCGGGACAGGGCGGTCACCGCAGCGTGGGCGGCGATCGCCGCGCCAACGCCGCCGGCCACGGCCATGCCCACCTTGTCGGCGTTGCTCTCGATGCCGAACTGCTTGATGTCGGTGATGCGGTCGTAGAACGAGCCCTTGTCCCAGAAGCCGTCCTCGGAGCAGCCGATGCAGCCGTGGCCGGACTGGATGGGGAAGGACACGCCGCCGTTCCAGCGCGTGGTGGAACAGGCGTTGTAGGTGGTGGGGCCCTTGCAGCCCATCTTGTAGAGGCAGTAGCCGCGGCGCGCCGCCTCGTCGTCCCAGCCCTCGACGAACTGGCCGGCGTCGAAGTGGGGCCGGCGGTAGCACTTGTCGTGGATGCGCTGGCCGTAGAACATCTTCGGCCGACCCTGGCGGTCCAGCTCGGGCAGGCGCTCGAAGGTGAGCATGTAGGTCACCACCCCGGTCATCACCTCGGCGATGGGCGGGCAACCCGGCACCTTGATCACCGGCTTGTCGGTGATCACCTTGTGCACCGGCGTGGCCCGGGTCGGATTGGGCTTGGCGGCCTGGACGCAGCCCCAGGAGGCGCAGGAGCCCCAGGCGATGATGGCCTTGCAGTCGGCGGCCATGTACTTGAGCTTTTCGACGAAGGGCTTACCGCCCTGGAAGCAGAACATGCCGTCCTCGTTGAGGGGCGGGTTGCCTTCCACGGCCAGGATGTAGTTGCCCTTGTACTTCTTCTTGATCTCGTCGAGGATCGCCTCGGCCTGGTGGCCGGCGGCGGCCATCAGGGTGTCGTCGTAGTCCAGGGACAGCATCGACAGCACCACGTCCTTGGCCAGGGGGTGGGCGGAACGGATGAAGGATTCGGAGCAGCAGGTGCACTCCAGGCCGTGCAGCCAGATCACCGGGGTGCGCGGCTTGTTCTCCAGGGCGTGGGCAATCTTCGGCGCGAAGGCCGGGGCCAGCCCCAGGGAGGTGGCGGTGAGGCTACAGAACTTCATGAAGCTGCGCCGGCTGATGCCCTGGCGGCGCAGGACGTCGTAAAAGGTTTCGGTCACGGACGGTCTCCCCTCTCTTGTTCGATTCGGATGAAACACCTCTATCGAACCCGAGGGCGCAAGACCTGTGCCACCGTCCGGCACGGCAATATTTCGCTTTTATATCAATCGGATGAAAATCCGCGCCGGCCATCCCGCCCGCAACACCTGCCGCCAGCTTTGCACTGGCGGCACACAGCCGGAAACCTGCTAACCACCCCACCAAACCAGTGTCGGCCCGGTGCCCTGCCCCGGCCACGGGGCGAAAAAAAACGTCCAGGCCAGGGCTGGACGTTTTTCGCGGGCCGCGCCAAAACAAACCGGCAGTGGCGGGGGTGGTGCCGGCATCAGGAATCGAACCCGAGACCCCCTGCTTACAAGGCAGGTGCTCTACCAACTGAGCTATACCGGCAAAACCGCAGGCGCGGATTATAGCCCAACCCGTCCGCATGGCGTTCCCCCCTCCACGGAAACCCCCACTCGCCCTTACAATCAGAGTCCATATACGTCGTCGGCGAGCGTTTCGCCGTACCCTGCGGTGACCATCCATCATGGCGAACGCCGAACCAACCCCACTCGACATTGCCCGCGAGGCCTTGCTGCGCCTGGCCACCCGGCGCATCCCCCCCACTCCCGCCAACTACCGCGCCCTCTATCACGAGATCGCCGGCACCCAGGACGACGGCAGCGACGCTCTGCCCGACAGCGCCCTGAAAAACCTGGCGACTGCCCTGCCCCGGGCCACCCCGGCCCAGTTGCGGCTGGCCCGGGCGCTCGAGGACAACATGCAGAAGGGCGGCTGGAACGGCCTGCGCGACGCCCTGGTCCAGCACGCCAAGGAGCTGGAGGACCGGGCCGGCTGGGGTACCCTGATCAGCGAGCTGCTGCGCCAATGGGAACTGCGCCAGCCCGGCCTGACCGCGGCCCGCAAGCGCGAAGGCCTGCAACGGGTGCTGGCCAGCCAGGACGACGACGCCCTCTACACCCGCCTGCAAGGCCTGGTCCGGGGTTGGAGCGAGGCCGGCGCCGGCATGGCTGCCGAACCTGCCGACGCCGAGCCCCTGGCCGACCTGACCCCGGCCGAGGCGCCGCCCGACCCGGCCACCACCAGCAAGAGCGGACTGACCGGCTCCCAGTTCCTGGGCGGCTTCGCCGGCATCTCCCAGTTCTTCGCCGGCGGCGACGAGGGGGACGTGGAAGCCTTCGCCGACCTGCGCGAACTGCTCGCCACCGCCCTGGACATGGCCCTGGCGCCGGTGGTGCGCGACAACCCGGCAATGGCCGCCCAAGTCGCCGAACTGGCCACGGCGATGCGCACCGCCCGCTCGGTCAAGGCCCTGCGCGGCCTGACCGCCAAGGTCAAGCAACTGGCCTTCAAGATCGAGGTGTTCACCGGCGAACAGGCCGAGATCCGCACCGAACTGCTGCACCTGTTCGGCCTGCTGGTGGAGAACGTCGGCGAACTGGTGCTCGACGACCAATGGCTGCACGGCCAGGTGGAAATCGTCCGGGAGCTGGTGTCCCGCCCCCTGGACATCCGCAACCTGGAAGACGCGGAACGGCGCCTCAAGGAAGTCATCTTCAAGCAGAGCCAGCTCAAGCAAAGCCTGCAAGAAGCCCGGGAAGCCCTGAAGCAGATGCTGGCCGGCTTCGTGGACCACCTGGCGGATTTCTCCGAAAGCACCTCGGAGTACCACGACAAGCTGGAAACCTTTGCCACCAAGATTTCGTCGACCAACAGCCTGGCCGAGCTGGGGTCGGTGCTCGACGAGGTGATGCACCAGACCCGGGTGGCCCAGCTCAACACCCAGCGCACCCGGGACGAGCTGCGCGTCGCCCGGACCCGGGTGGAACAGGCCGAGGCCCGCATCAACGAACTCCAGGCCGAACTGGAACGTACCAGCGCCATGGTGCGCCACGACCAGCTCACCGGCACCCTCAACCGGCGCGGCCTGGAAGAGGCCCTGGAAAAGGAACTGGCGCGCAGCCGCCGCTACCAGTCGCCCCTGTGCATCGGCCTGCTCGACGTGGACAACTTCAAGAAGCTCAACGATTCCCTGGGCCACCAGGCCGGCGACGCGGCCCTGATCCACATGACCCAGGTGATCCGCGACGGCCTGCGCCCCCAGGACGCGGTGGCCCGCTACGGCGGCGAGGAATTCCTGCTGCTGCTGCCCAACACCCCCCGGGACGAGGGCGTGCTGGCCATGCAGCGCTTGCAGCGGGAGCTGACCCGGCGCTTCTTCCTGCACAACAACCAGAAGCTGCTCATCACCTTCAGCGCCGGGGTCACCGAGGTTACCGACCTGGACAACGAGGAAAGCGCGGTGGCCCGGGCCGACGCCGCCATGTACGCGGCCAAGCAGGCGGGCAAGAACCGGGTGTTCGCCGCCTGAACCGGCGGGGCGCCATGGCCGGGAAGGCTCACCCCAGGGATGGCCGGCGCCCGCCGCTTCGGCCGTCCGGGCCGGGTGTTCGCAGCCGACTTCCAGCGCCCCCCGCCGCGGGGGCCGCGCCGTGATCGATCCGGCCCCTGCCGACCCCGCCCCCGGCCACCATCTGGCCGGCTGGCACGAGCGCAAGAAGCGCCTGCTGATGCTGCTCCTGCCGGCCATCGCCGGCGTGGAATTCCTCGAAAGCGGCATGTTCGTCTTTGCCGCCAGCCACATCGCCGGCGGGGTGGACGCCGCCCCCCGGGAATTCGCCCAGGTGCTGGCCGCCTACGCCATCGGCAGCATGATGATGATCGCCATGCAGCAGTGGCTTGCCCGCCACTTCGGCTACCGCCGCTACCTGGCCGCCGCCTTCGCCCTGTTCGTTGCCGGGGCCGTGGCCAGCGCCCTGGCCGAGGGCCTCCAGGCCCTGACCCTGGCACGGCTGGTGGAAGGCTTCGGCGGCGGCGCCCTGTTCACCAGCAGCCGCATCCTGGTGATGCTGCTCTTTGCCCCTGCCGAGCGCCCCCGGGCGCTGCGCCACTTCATCGTCGTGCTGTTCGGCCTGAGCGCCCTGGGGCCGGCCCTATCGGGCTGGCTGGTGGAAAGCTGGGGCTGGCGCTGGGTGTTCGCCGCCCCCGTGCCCCTGATGGCCCTGGCGGCGGCGGGCGCCTGGATGCTGCTGCCCGACGCCGTGGGGCGCAGCGGCGAGCCGGTGCGCTGGGCCGCCGGCCCCCTGCTGCTGTTCGCCGCAGCCATCACCCTGGTCCAGCTCGGTCTGTCGGAAGCCCGCTACGACGTCTTCCTCAACCCCCTGCACCTGATCGCCCTGGCCCTGGCCGGGCTGCTGCTCCTGGGCTGGTTCGCCGCCCACCAGTGGGGCCACGACGAGCCCCTGCTGCGGCTGCGCGAGCTGCGCCACCCGGCCTACCTGCTCGGTCTGGGCTTCTACTTCATGCACTACTGCATGTCCAACGCCAGCAGCTACGTCTTCCCTATTCTGGCGGAACGGGGGCTGGGCATGCCCCTCTCCACCGTGGGCCTGCTCAACAGCTTCGCCGCCGCGGTGACCTGGGCCGCGGCCTTCGCCTACGTCCGGTTCGGCTCCAAACTCCCCGCCAAGCGGCCCCTGATGGCCGCCGGCGCCGCCGCCCTGGCCCTGTCGGCCTGGCTGCTGGCGTCCCAGCCGCCGGACGTCAACGTCGCCGCCCTGCTGCCCGCCCTGGCGGCCAAGGGCGTGTTCGGCGCCTTGTTCGTGCTGCCGGTGGCCGGCCTGACCTTCCGCGAACTGGGGGAGGAACGCTTCGCCCCGGGCTACCAGGGCAAGAACCTGATGCGCCAGTTGGCCGGCTCGTTCGGCACCTCCCTGGCGGCCATTGCCCTCACCGACCTGCAATTTTCCGCCCACACCCAACTCGCCGGGGGCATGGAGCACACCGTGTCGGCCGGCTGGATCGCCGCCCTGGAGGCCGGCTTTGCTGCCCGGGGCTTTTCCCCAGGCGAGGCCCACGCCGCCGCCCTGGCGGAAGTGGCCCGCCTGATCGGCCAGCAGACCCTGCTGCTGGCCTGCGACGAGTTTTACCGGCTGCTGGCGGTCCTGGCCGCCCTGGTGCTGGTCGCCGTGCTGGCCCAGCGCCGCTTCCGCTAACGGCCCGCCAGCAGGGCCGACCCGTCGCCCTCGCGCAGCGCCCACTCCCCCGGGGCCAGCCCGTCCACCGAGAAGGGGCCGACGGCGGCCCGCACCAGGCGCAGGGTGGGATGGCCCACCGCCGCCGTCATGCGCCGCACCTGGCGGTTCTTGCCCTCCTTGATGGTCAGCTCGATCCAGGCCGTGGGGATCGCCGCCCGGTAGCGGATCGGCGGGGTACGCGGCCACAGCCCGGCGGGCTCGTCGATCAGCCGGGCCTGGGCCGGCCGGGTGCGGCCGTCCTTGAGGTCCACGCCGTGGCGCAGGGCGTCCAGGGCGGCGGCATCCGGCACGCCCTCGACCTGGGCCCAGTAGGTCTTGGCCAGCTTGAAGCGGGGATCGGCGATGCGCGCTTGCAGCGCCCCATCATCGGTGAGCAACAGCAGCCCCTCGCTGTCGGCGTCGAGCCGGCCGGCGGGATAGACGCCGGGCACGGAAATGAATTCGGCCAGGGAGCGCCAGCGCCCTTCCGGGGTGAATTGGGAGAGGACCCCGTAGGGCTTGTTGAGCAGCAGCAGGCGGGACATCGGGTGGAATCTGGATGGTCGGATGAAACTGACGGCGGCGGGGAATCCTGGAGAAACCCCGGGAGCGGACGTCAGGCGGTAGCGGGAGTGCCGGAAAAGCGCTGCGAAAAGCGCAGTTCCTCGGGATAGGGGAAGAAATCTTCGATGCGCCCCTCCCGGATCTTCTGCTGGGTGGCCTGCCAGAAGGCCGGGGCGAGCAGGTCCCGGTGGTACTTGAGGAAGGCGGCGCGGACGATGGGCGAGGAGCCGAGCAGGAAGGTGGCGAATTCCTCGGGGAAGACGTCGTTGCGCGCCACGGAATACCAGACTTCGCCGGACATTTCCATTTCCGGATAGGGGGCCTCGGGAATGGCGCGGAAGTTCACGTCGGTCATGTGCTCGATCTCGTCGTAGTCGTAGAACACGACGCGGCCGTAGCGGGTCAGGCCGAAGTTCTTCCACAGCATGTCGCCGGGGAAGATGTTGGCGGCGGCCAGTTCGCGGATGGCGTTGCCGTACTCGCGCACGGCGTGGTCCACCTGCTCCGGGGTGGCCCGGTCCAGGTGCATGTTGAGGGGGATCATGCGCCGCTCGATGTAGAGGTGCTTGATCACCAGCTGCTCGCCGTCGTCCGCCTCGATCTGGGAGGGGGCCAGGCGCCGCAGCTCGTCGATCAGCTCGTCCGAGAAGCGCTGCCGCGGCAGGGCGGCGTGGGAGAACTCCAGGGTATCGGCCATGCGCCCCACCCGGTCCACCTGCTTGACCAGTTGGTACTTGTACTTGACCGTGGCGTGGTCCACCTCCTTGGTGGCGCCGAACACGTCCTTGATCACCTTGAACACGTAGGGGTAGGACGGCAGGGTGAACACCAGCATCACCAGGCCGCGGATGCCCGGGGCGACGATGAAGCGGTCCTGGGAGTGGCGCATGTGGTGGATCAGGTCGCGGAAGAACATGGTCTTGCCCTGCTTGCCCAGGCCGAGCATGGTGTACAGCTCGGAGCGGGGCTTGTTGGGCATGATCGAGCGCAGGAACTGGACGTAGCCCGAGGGCACTTCCATATCCACCATGAAGTAGGCCCGGGACAGGGAAAAGAGGATCGAGATGCGCCAGGCGTCGAGCAGCACCGTGTCCAGGTAGAGCTGGCCTTCGGCGCTGTGCAGCACGGGAATGGCGAAAGGGTATTCCTGGTGGCCGTTGATGGCCTTGCCGATGATGTAGGCGCCCTTGTTGCGGTAGAAGGCCGAGGCCAGCACCTGGATCTGGAAATTGGCCTCCCGGTTCGGCCAGGCGCCCCCCAGGTAATCGAGGACGGCCCGGCAGACGTAATCCACGTCCCGGTCCAGGTCCTGCCACTCGCGCCGCCAGCCGAAATCCCGGACCACCTGGCGGATGGCGCCGTGCAGCCCGGTCAGGTGCGGGTAGTAGCTGCGGTAGTTGGGCGGATCGGACTCGATGAACTCGGTGGAGATGGCCGGCCGGGCGAAGATGAAGTCGTTGTGGAAGTAGGTGCGGTGCAGGATCTTGCAGCACACCGAGTTGAAGAAGGTCTCGGCCAGCTCCGGCTGCTTGTGGTTGAGCAGGAGGCCGATGTAGAGCAGCTTGACCTGCTGCCAGGTGGCATCGTCCAGGGTCTCGGCCTTGAACTCGTGGCGCAGGCGCTCGACGCACTCTTCCACCCGGTCGTCGTAGAAGCGGATGCGCTCCTTCACTGCCGCGTGCACCGCCGGCCAGTCGGCCCCCTCGAAACGCGCCTTGGCCTCCCGGCTGGTCTGGCGGAACAGCCGGTAGTGCTTGTCGAAACCGTCGATCAGGGCCTGGGCGATGCACGGAGCGATCGCCGCCGTGGCGCCGGCGAGGGGGTTCGGGACAGGAGACACATCCATGGCGGTGAGGAAGAGCGGAAGGAAAAAAAAGGGGAGCAAACCGGAGGCAGCGGAAATCTTAGCACCGGCCCGGCCCGCCCTTCGGCGCGCCTGTCCGGCCGGGGCGTCTCAAGGGCTGCGTTGCATACGGCGGGATATTGTTTCGGTGGGTGAGATATAATTCATAAGACTTCTGTCGCACCGACCAAACCTGTTCGAGGAATTAGCATGACTGCTGGGAAATCGAAAATCATCTACACGCTCACGGACGAAGCTCCCCTGCTGGCGACCTGTGCGTTCTTGCCGGTCATCCGGACCTTCACCGCGCCGGCCGGCATCGACGTCGCCGAAAGCGACATCTCCGTGGCCGCCCGCGTCCTGGCCGAGTTTTCCGATTACCTGACCGAAGAGCAGCGCGTCCCCGACAATCTGGCCGAGTTGGGCAAGCTGACCCTCCAGCCCGACGCCAACATCATCAAGCTGCCCAACATCAGCGCCTCCGTAGGCCAGCTGATGGCCTGCATCAAGGAATTGCAGGGCAAGGGGTACGCCCTCCCCGACTACCCGGAAAACCCCACCAACGAGGAAGAGAAGACCCTCAAGGCCCGCTACGGCAAGTGCCTGGGCTCGGCGGTGAACCCGGTGCTGCGCGAGGGCAACTCCGACCGCCGTGCTCCCGCCGCGGTCAAGAACTACGCCAAGAAGCACCCCCACTCCATGGGCGAATGGAAGCAGTGGTCCCAGACCCACGTGTCCCACATGGAACACGGCGACTTCTACCACGGTGAAAAGTCCCTGACCCTGGACAAGGCCCGGGACGTGAAGATGGAGCTCACCACCAAGAGCGGCAAGACCATCGTGCTCAAGCCGAAGGTCGCCCTCCAGGCCGGCGAGATCATCGACTCGATGTTCATGAGCAAGAAGGCCCTGTGCGAGTTCTACGAGAAGGAACTGGAAGACTGCCGCCAGGCCGGTATCCTCTTCTCGCTGCACGTCAAGGCCACCATGATGAAGGTCTCGCACCCCATCGTCTTCGGCCACTGCGTCAAGATCTACTACAAGGAAGCCTTCGAGAAGCACGGCAAGCTGTTCGACGAACTGGGCATCAACGTCAACAACGGCATGGCCAACCTGTACGAGAAGATCGACACCCTGCCCGAATCCAAGCGCGACGAGATCATCCGCGACCTGCACGCCTGCCAGGAGCACCGTCCCCGCCTGGCCATGGTGGATTCCGCCAAGGGCATCACCAACTTCCACTCCCCCAACGACATCATCGTCGACGCCTCCATGCCGGCCATGATCCGCGGCGGCGGCAAGATGTGGGGCGCCGACGGCAAGCCCTACGACGCCAAGGCCGTGATGCCCGAATCCACCTTCGCGCGCATCTACCAAGAGATGATCAACTTCTGTAAGTGGCACGGCAACTTCGACCCGCGCACCATGGGCACCGTGCCCAACGTCGGCCTGATGGCCCAGAAGGCCGAGGAATACGGCTCCCACGACAAGACCTTCGAGATCGCCGAAGACGGCGTCGCCAACATTGTCGATCTGGCTACCGGCGAAGTGCTGCTGACCCAGAACGTGGAACAGGGCGACATCTGGCGCATGTGCCAGGTGAAGGACGCCCCCATCCGCGACTGGGTCAAGCTGGCCGTCACCCGCGCCCGCAACTCCGGCATGCCCGCCGTCTTCTGGCTGGACCCCTACCGCCCCCACGAAGCCGAGCTGATCAAGAAGGTGGAAACCTACCTGAAGGATCACGACACCAGCGGCCTGGAAATCCACATCATGTCCCAGGTGCGCGCCATGCGTTTCACCCTGGAACGTGTCGCCCGCGGTCTGGACACCATCTCCGTCACCGGCAACATCCTGCGCGACTACCTGACCGACCTGTTCCCCATCATGGAACTGGGCACCTCGGCCAAGATGCTGTCCATCGTTCCCCTGATGGCCGGCGGCGGCATGTACGAAACCGGTGCCGGCGGCTCCGCCCCCAAGCACGTGCAGCAGCTGGTGGAAGAAAACCACCTGCGCTGGGATTCCCTGGGCGAGTTCCTGGCCCTGGCCGTGTCCCTGGAAGACCTGGGCATCAAGACCGGCAACACCCGCGCCAAGCTGCTGGCCAAGACCCTGGACGAAGCCACCGGCAAGCTGCTGGACGAGAACAAGTCCCCGTCCCGCCGCACCGGCGAGCTGGACAACCGGGGCAGCCAGTTCTACCTGTCCCTGTACTGGGCCCAGGCCCTGGCCGCCCAGTCCGAGGACAAGGAGCTGGCCGCCAAGTTCGCCCCCCTGGCCAAGACCCTGGCCGAGAACGAGGAAAAGATCGTCGGCGAGTTCAAGGCCGTCCAGGGCAAGCCGGTGGACATCGGCGGCTACTACCTGGCCGACCCGGCCAAGCGCGACGCGGTGATGCGCCCCAGCGCCACCTTCAACGCCGCGCTGCAAGCCGCCCTGGCCTAAGCGCCATCTAAGTACCACGCAGCGCAGCATCCGGCCCTGGCAGGCTCCGCCCGCCAGGGCCTTTTTCTTTGCCCGCCGCCCGCCGCGGCGCAGCATGGCGGTGCCGCCAAGCCCCGGATTTTTCATCCATAATGCCTCGCAGCCGGCGCTGGGCACGCCCCCGCCGGCAAGCGCATGCGGGTTCGCAATCGGGGCAGACGCAGAAGGCGGAGCGTCAAAACGTCGAAACGTCGGAACGTCGAATCATCGCCCGGAGTGTGGAGCCGCATCCGCCAGGATCTCAGCGCAATGTCCTGGCATTCCATTACAAAGCCTCTACTCGCGAGGAGATGGAAATGAGCTCTCACATCAAGGTTCCCCAAGGCGGCCAGAAGATCGTTGCGGGCCAGCCGATCCCCGACCAGCCGATCATTCCCTTCATCGAAGGCGACGGCATCGGCGTGGACATCACCCCGGTGATGATCAGGGTGGTGGACGCGGCGGTGGCCAAGGCCTACGGCGGCAGGAAGAAAATCCACTGGATGGAGGTCTATGCGGGCGAAAAATCCACCCGGCTATACGGTTCCGACCAGTGGCTGCCCAAGGAGACCTTCGACGCCCTCAAGGAATACTCGGTCTCCATCAAGGGCCCCATGACCACGCCCGTGGGCGGCGGCATCCGCTCCCTCAACGTGGCCCTGCGCCAGGAGCTGGACCTGTACCAGTGCGTGCGCCCGGTGCGCTACTTCAAGGGCGTGCCCTCGCCCCTGAAACAGCCGGAACTGACCGACATGGTGATCTTCCGCGAGAACACCGAGGACATCTACGCCGGCATCGAGTGGGCCAACGGCAGCGAGCAGGTGAGGAAGGTGATCAAGTTCCTCCAGGAGGAGATGGGGGTGAAGAAGATCCGCTTCCCCGAAACCTCCGGCATCGGCATCAAGCCCATCTCCGTGGAAGGCACCGAACGCCTGGTGCGCGCCGCCATCAAGTACGCCATCGACAACGGCCGCAAGTCGGTGACCATCGTGCACAAGGGCAACATCATGAAGTTCACGGAGGGCAACTTCCGCGACACGGCCTACGCCCTGGCCAAGCGCGAGTTCGGCGGCGTGGAGATCGACGGCGGGCCGTGGCTCAAACTCCCCAACGGCATCGTCGTCAAGGACGCCATCGCCGACGCCTTCCTGCAACAGATCCTGCTGCGCCCGGCCGAATACGACGTGATCGCCACCACCAACCTCAACGGCGACTACATCTCCGACGCCCTGGCGGCCCAGGTGGGCGGCATCGGCATCGCCCCGGGGGCCAACATCTCCGACCAGTACGCCTGCTTCGAGGCCACCCACGGCACGGCCCCCAAGTACGCCGGCCTGGACAAGGTGAACCCGGGCTCCCTGATCCTGTCCGCCGAGATGATGCTGCGCCACCTGGGCTGGAAGGAAGCGGCGGACCTGATCATCAAGTCCATGGAAGCGGCCATCGGCGACAAGGTGGTGACCTACGACTTTGCCCGTCTCATGGACGGCGCCAAGGAGGTTTCCTGCTCCGAGTTCGGCGAGGCCATGATTGCCCGCATGTAAGCCCATATGTAAGCCCGCAGGCCCCAACGCAAAACGCCCCGCAGCGGCAGCGCTGCGGGGCGTTTTCATTCAATGCCGAAAATAGCCGGAAAGCTGCCGGCCGGAGCTGGGGGTGCGGCTTACAGCTCCCCTTCCACCGTGGTCAGCCCCAGGGCCTCCCAATCGAGCATGCCGCCCCGGTAGTAGTGGATGCGCCCGGCGGGAAAGCCCTCCCGCACCATGGCGGCGATGGCCGTCGGGCTCTGGGGGCACATTGGCCCGTTGCAGAAAGCCACCACCTTACGGGCCTTGGCGCAGTCCCAGCCCTTGCCGGCCTTGGCGCACCCCAGTTCGCCGAGGCGGGTGGCCACCTCGGTGTAGGGGATGTTCACTGCCCCGGGGATGGTGGCCTTCACGTACCACTCCGGCTCGCGCATATCCACCAGCACCGCCTCCGGGTCATTGTAGAAGCCAAGCAGTTCCACCTCGCCGATCGGCACCACCCCGGGCACCGGCACCAGGGGTTGCAGCCAGCCCTTGACCTTGGCGCTGGGGGTCAGCACCCGGGTGATGGCGATCTTGCCCTGGGCCGTCTGGACCACGAATTCGGTTTCCTGGCCCACCAGGCGCAGGCGCTCCGGCGCGGCCTGCTGGGCCAGGCCCAGGGCGGCGTAGGCCAGGCCGGCAAGCAGGGCACAGCCACGGAGGAAAGGTTTGGCGAAGGTCATGGCGTCTCCTTTGTCGTTGTCGTGGGTGGCGATTATTTCATAGGAATCGCATATTCACGCCCGCTGATGAACCTAGCCGGAGCAAGGCAAGGCGCCCCGGCCGATGCCAGCCGATCACGGTGAACTGCGGCAAATTGCGGCGGATTTCCCAGGCGCGAGGACAAGTCCAGCGATGACCGCGACAGGCAGAGCCAGCCCCCTCCCCACGCCCTATCCCATGGACCGCTCGGCACATCATGCCCGCCTCAGCCATCGTCAACCGCGATGGCTGTTTTTCGCCCCCTCTGGAACTCCGCGACTGGCGCGGGGTTTGGCGGTGCGCCAAAAAGTGCCATCGCCGTTGACGATGGCATTGCCGCACCTCGGCCGCTCCTAAGGCAAAACCGGCCCCGACGTTCCCGCCATTGCCGCCCTTCGGTGCGATGCCACGGCCCTAGCGCGGATACTCGTCCGAACCAAACAGGTCGGCCGGCAGGCAAGCCCCCTCTGCTGCCGCATCAAGCAAAACGCCGCCCGGAAAATCCGGGCGGCGTTCGGCCGCAACTGGGGAATCGAGGGGGCGGCCCCCCGTGGCAAAGCGCTTACTGGATGATGCCGCCGCCCAGGCAGACCCGGCTTTCGTACACCACCACCGACTGGCCCGGGGTCACCGCCCACTGGGGTTCGGCGAACTTGAGGGTGGCGGTGCCGGCTGCCGCATCGAAGCTGTCGATCTCGCAGGGCGCATCCGGGGTGCGGTAGCGCGGCTTGGCGGTGTACACCCAGTGGGTCTTGGGCGCCTCGCCGGCCACCCAGGACAGGTCGCCGGCCACCAGGGTGTCGGTTACCAGGGCCGGGTGGTCGTGGCCCTGGACCACGTAGAGGATGTTGCGCGCCATGTCCTTTTTGGCCACGAACCAGGCGTCGTGATCGCCACCGCCGCCCTTCTGGCCGCCGATCTTGAGGCCCTTGCGCTGGCCCAGGGTGTGGTACATCAGGCCCTCGTGCTCGCCGATCACCCGGTCGTCGTCCAGCACCCGGATTTCCCCCGGCTGGCGCGGCAGGTAGCGGCTCAGGAATTCGTTGAAGGGCCGCTCGCCGATGAAGCAGATGCCGGTGGAGTCCTTCTTGGTGGCCACGTGCAGCCCCGCCTCCTCGGCGATCTTGCGCACGTCGCGCTTGTAGTGGTCGGCCAGGGGGAACAGGGTCTTGGCCAGTTGGGCCTGGTTGAGGCGGTGCAGGAAGTAGCTTTGGTCCTTGGTGCCGTCCTCGGCCTTGAGCAGCTGGAACTTGCCCTGGAACTCGCGCACCCCGGCGTAGTGGCCGGTGGCGATCTTGTCGGCGCCCAGGGTCATGGCATGGTCGAGGAAGGCCTTGAACTTGATTTCGGCGTTGCACAGCACGTCCGGGTTGGGGGTGCGGCCGGCCTGGTACTCGCGCAGGAATTCGGCGAATACACGGTCCTTGTACTCGGCGGCGAAGTTGACCACCTCGACGTCGATGCCGATCACGTCGGCCACGCTCATCACGTCGATCAGGTCCTGGCGGGACGAGCAGTATTCCTCGGTGTCGTCGTCCTCCCAGTTCTTCATGAACAGGCCCACCACCTTGTAGCCCTGGCGCTTGAGCAGCAGGGCCGCCACCGACGAGTCCACGCCGCCGGACAGGCCCACCACCACAGTTTCAGTCGACATCGGGTCCTTCTCCCTTCAACCAATTCGCAAGAGGCAGCACCAGCGGCGCCGCCCCGGGTAAAACAAACCAGCTATCCACCACGTAACGCCCTCCGGGATGGCGCTCGGGCTGCACCGGGGGCGGCGGTGGCGCCGGCAGGTCGGCAAGCACGGCCTGGCAGTCGCACAGGGCCAGCATCGCCGGAATGTAATCGGGCACCGCCGGGGCGCGCCGGGGCGGGGCCGGGGCCAACGCCGCGGGCGGCGGGCCGTCCGTTTCTTCGAGCAGGGCGGCGTAGTGCTGGTTGACCAGGAAGGGCGCGCGCCGCGCCGGTTCCAGCACCTTATGCCAGCGCAGCCAGCCCCGGGCCTCCATCATCCGCAGCAGGCGGGTGGTGGAGGTGGAATGGTCGATGCAGTCCATGCGCCCGTCGCTCTCGGCGTCGGCGCCGTTGCCCGGCCGGTCGGCGCCGATCGGGCTCTGCCGGGCCGCCTCGGCGTACAGGCGCCCCACCGCCAGGGCGATGCGCTCCCGCTCGTCGGCGGCGCTGGTGGCATCCCGCAGCAGCAGGGCCACTCCCGCCAGGACCGGGTCGGTAAACGACACCGGGGCCTCGTTGGCGCAGCTCCAGTTGTAGCAGATGTCCACCGTCTCGCCGCACCAGCCGGTGAGGGGCGCCAGGCACAGGAGCAGCGCCACGCCCCAGCCGGAGCTTCGCCCCCCTTGCCGCCCCCGGCTCGGGGTTCGCCCCGGGCGGAAACGCACAAACAGCGCAAGCAGCGCAGACAGAGGACGCGGCAGGCGCAGCGCGGGCATGGGCCGGTCAGTCGTAGTGCCGGATCAGGTCCAGGGGGAAGCGCCGCCCAGCCAGGTAATCCTCGATGCACTGGAGGATCAGGGGGCTGCGGTGCCGTTCCCGGGTGGCGCGCACGTCGTCGACGGTCAGCCAGCGCGCGGCGACGATGCCCGTATCCAGGGCCCGGCCGATTTCCTCGCCGGTGACTTCGCAGGCGAAGGCGAAGCGCAGGTAGGTGATGTCCCGGGCCGGCCGCGGCCACTGGTACACCCCCACCAAGGCGGTGGGGCGCACGTGGTGGGCGGTTTCCTCCAGGGCCTCGCGGATGCAGGCATTGACCAGGGATTCACCCTCGTCCAGGTGCCCGGCCGGCTGGTTGAAGCGCAGCCCCTGGTCGGTTTCCTCTTCCACCAGCAGGAAGCGGCCGTCCCGCTCCACCACGGCGGCCACCGTCACGTTGGGCTTCCAGATCCTCGCGTTCATCGTCGTTGCTCGCGTCGTTGTTCGATCGAAAGCCGGGATTTTACCCTTCGCCGCCCCGTTCGCGGCAGCGCAGCATGGCCGGGGGCGGGGGTTTTCCGTTACAATTTTCGTTTTCGTATTTTTCAAGCGGTAACGGAGAACACACCATGTCGATGGCGGATCGCGACGGATTCATCTGGTACGACGGCAAGCTGGTGCCCTGGCGCGATGCCACCACCCACGTCCTGACCCACACCCTGCACTACGGCATGGGCTGTTTCGAAGGGGTGCGCGCCTACGCCACCGACAAGGGCGCGGCCATCTTCCGCCTCAAGGAACACACCGACCGCCTGTTCGGTTCCGCCCACATCTTCCAGATGAAGATGCCCTACGACAAGGCGACCATCATGGACGCCCAGCGCGAGGTGGTGCGGGCCAACAAGCTCGATTCCTGCTACATCCGCCCGATCGTCTTCTACGGTTCCGAAGCCATGGGCATCGCCGCCAAGACCCTGTCGGTGCACGTCGCCATCGCCGCCTGGCCGTGGGGCGCCTACCTGGGCGCCGACGGCATGGAGCGCGGCATCCGCGTCAAGACCTCGTCCTTCACCCGCCACCACGTCAACATCAACATGTGCCGGGCGAAGTCGGTGTCCACCTACGCCAACTCCATTCTCTCCCACCAGGAAGCCGCCAACGACGGCTACGACGAGGCCCTGCTGCTCGACGTGGACGGCTACGTGGCCGAAGGCTCCGGCGAGAACATCTTCATCGTCAAGAACGGCAAGCTGTACACCCCGGACCTGACCTCCTGCCTGGAAGGCATCACCCGCGCCACGGTGATCCAACTGGCCGAGGAAAACGCCCTCCAGGTGATCGAAAAGCGCATCACCCGCGACGAGGTGTATTGCGCCGACGAGGCCTTCTTCACCGGCACCGCCGCCGAAGTGACCCCGATCCGCGAACTCGACGGCCGTCAGATCGGCGAGGGCAAGCGCGGCCCGATCACCGCCAAGCTGCAAGCCCAGTTCTTCGACGTGGTGCAGGGCCGCTCGGTCAAGCACGCCGAATGGCTGACGGTGTGCTGAGCTGACCCGGCCACCTTCCCACCTCACCCTTTCATTTCACGAGGCACGCCATGAGCGAGGCGAAAGACGTCCAGGCCCCCGAAAGCCGCACCATCGAAATCACCGCCGGCGACCTGCCGCTGCACTGCCCCCAGCCCGGCGCTCCGCTGTGGGCGCGGCATCCCCGGGTGTTTCTCGATGTGACCAAGACCGGCGAAGTGACCTGCCCCTATTGCAGCGCCCACTACGTCCTCACCGGCGAGCTGCCCAAGGGTCATCACTGACGCCTGCGCCGCGCCGCTGAACAACGACGGGAAGCCCGGGGACCTTTCTCTGCGCTTCCCGTCGTTCCATCCACGCCCGATCTCCCGCCTCCCGCCCCGATGTCCGCTCACTTCGCGCCCCGCCGCGGCCTGATCGTCGCCCCCAGCTGGGTCGGCGACGCGGTCATGGCCCAGCCCCTGTTCATGCGCCTGCATGAGCGCCACCCCGGGCTGGTGCTGGACGCCATGGCGCCCTCCTGGGTGGCCCCGGTGCTGGCGCGCATGCCGGAAATCCACGCCGTACTGCCCAACCCCTTCGCCCACGGCGTCCTCAACCTCAAGGGCCGCCTGGCCCAGGGGCGAGAATTGCGCGCCGCCGGCTACGACGCGGTGTGGATACTGCCCAACTCCCTCAAGTCGGCCCTGGTACCGTTCTTCGCCCGCATCCCGCACCGGGTCGGCTTCACCGGCGAATCCCGCTACGGCCTGGTCAACGTCCGGCACCGGCTAGACAAGCAGAGGACGCCCCTGATGGTGGCCCGCTTCGCCCAGCTGGCCGAACGCGCCGGCCACCTGCCGGCCGAGCCCCTGCCCCGGCCGCGCCTGGCCTCCTCCCCGGAAGACCAGGCCCGCACCCTGGCCCAGCTGGGCGTAAAGCGCCCGGAAAAGCTGGTGGCCTTCTGCCCCGGCGCCGAGTACGGCCCGGCCAAGCGCTGGCCGGCGGTGCACTTCGCCGAACTGGCCCGCCGGCTGCACCACGCCGGCGTGGCGGTGTGGATTCTCGGCTCCCCCAAGGACAAGGCCATCGGCGAGGAAATCGTCGCCCTGGCCGGACTGGCCACCGAGGCCTGCCGCAATCTGTGCGGCGCCACCGCCCTGGACGCGGCCATCGACCTGCTGGCCCTGGCCGACGCAGTGGTGTGCAACGACTCGGGCCTGATGCACGTGGCCGCCGCCCTGGACCGCCCCCTGGTGGCGGTGTACGGTTCGTCCTCCCCCGGCTTCACCCCGCCGCTGTCGGACCGGGCCACGGTGGTGTCCCTCAAACTGTCATGCAGTCCGTGCTACAAGCGCGAATGCCCCCTGGGCCACCTGGACTGCCTCAACAAGCTCCTGCCCGAGCAGGTGTGGCAGGCCCTGCCCGCCGGGCTGACCGATCCCCACCCCGGCACCCGCACCATCTCCATCGTCCCCATGACCGGAGGCACGCCATGAGCGAGCAGACCCGCCACCGCCCCCGCGCCCACTTCCCCACGCCGGAAGACGCCGAGGCCGCCTTCTACGACGCCATCGAGCGGGGCGACCTGGAGGCCCTGATGGCCGTGTGGTGCGAGGACGAGGAAATCGTCTGCATCCACCCCGGCGGGCCGCGCCTGGTCGGGCTGGCGGCGGTGCGCAGCGCCTGGCAGGCGATCTTCGACGGCCCCCGCTTCCGCCTGCGCATTGCCCAGCGGGCCCGTTGGCAGAGCGGCCTGATGGCGGTGCACAACGTGGTCGAAGTCCCCACCCTGGCCGACGATCCCAACGCCCAGGAGCCGGTCTTCGCCACCAATGTGTTCGTGCGTGGCGCCGACGGTTGGCGCCTGGTGGCCCACCACGCCGGCCTGGGCCCGGACACAGACGACGCTCCGGGCGCCACGGACGCTCCCCGGGTGCTCCATTGACCGACGGCGACCGCACCGCCATCCCGCCCTACCGGGCGCCGCGCTGGCTGCCCGGCGGCCACGCCCAGACCCTCTGGCCCCTGCTCATCAAGCCCGCGCCGCCGGCCTACCGGCGCGAGCGCTGGGACACCCCGGACGGGGATTTCATCGACGCCGACTTCCTCGACGCCGCAGCCGGCAGCGCGGATGGCGCCGCGAAGGCCGCCGAACCGGCGCCTACGGCCCCGCTGGTCATCCTCTTCCACGGCCTGGAAGGCAGCTCCCGCAGCCATTACGCCGTCTCCCTCGCCCTGGCCTGCCAGGCCCGGGGCTGGGGCTTCGTGGTGCCCCACTTCCGCGGCTGCTCGGGAGAGGCCAACCGGCTGCCCCGGGCCTACCATTCCGGCGACTCCGCCGAGATCGGCTGGGTTCTCGCCCGCCTGGCGCAGCGCTTTCCCGGCCGCCCCCTGCACGTGGCGGGAGTCTCCCTGGGGGGCAACGCCCTGCTCAAGTGGCTCGGCGAACAGGAAGAAGCCGCCGGCCGCCTGATCCGCTGCGCGGCCAGCATCTGCCCGCCCCTGGACCTGGCCGCCGCCGGCTTCAACCTGGGCCGGGGCTTCAACCTCGTTTACACCCGCCACTTCCTCGGCACCCTGAAAGCCAGCGCCCTGGCCAAGCTGAAGCACCACCCGGGCCTGTTCGACCCAGGCAAGGTGCGCCAGGCGCGCAACCTGTACGATTTCGACGAGGTGGTGACCGCCCCCCTGCACGGTTTCCAGGGCGCCCTCGACTACTGGACCCGGGCCTCGGCCAAACCCCTGCTCGACCGGGTCCGGCTGCCGACCCTGCTCATCAACCCGGCGAACGACCCCTTCCTGCCCGCCGCCGCCCTGCCCAGCCGCCACCAGGTGTCCGCCGCCGTGCGCTTGGAACAACCGGCCGAAGGCGGCCACGTCGGCTTCGTCACCGGGTCCCCGCCGGGGCGCCTGGACTGGCTGCCCCGGCGCCTGCTGCACTTCTTCGACGAACACCAATCCTGACCGCAAGAATCACGACAATCGCCATGACCGAGATGACCACCACCGCCCTGCCCCCCGAAATCTTCAAGGCCTACGACATCCGCGGCATCGTCGGCACGACCCTCACCCCGGCCATCGTCCGCGCCATCGGCCAGGGCATGGGCACCCTGGCCCTGGAGAAATCCGGCCCCGGGGCGACTATCGCCATCGGCCGCGACGGTCGCCTGTCCGGCCCGGAATTCGCCGCCGCCCTGGCCGACGGCATCCGCAGCACGGGCGCCGGCGTGGTAGACGTGGGCTGCGTTCCCACCCCGGTCACCTATTTCGCCGCCCAGCACCTGGGCTGCGGCTCCTGCGTGTCGATCACCGGCTCCCACAACCCGCCCGAGTACAACGGACTGAAGATGGTGATCGCTGGCGAGACCCTGGCCACCGACGCCATCCAGGCCCTGCGCCAGCGCCTGGTGGACCGCCGCGTCGCCAACGCTGCCGCCCCCGGCCCCTTCCGCACCGAGAACGTGCTGCCCGCCTACCTGGCGCGCATCCTCGGCGACGTGAAGCTGGCCCGGCCGATGAAGGTGGTGGTCGATTGCGGCAACGGTGTGGCCGGCGCGGTGGCCCCCGAGCTGTTCACCGGCCTGGGCTGCCAGATCGTGCCGCTCTTCTGCGAGGTGGACGGCACCTTCCCCAACCACCATCCGGACCCATCCAAGCCGGAGAATCTGGAAGACGTGAAGCGCGCCCTGCGCGACACCGACGCCGAGATCGGCCTGGCCTTCGACGGCGACGGCGACCGCCTCGGCGTGGTAACCAAGGACGGCGAGGTGATCTTCGCCGACCGGCAGATGATGCTGTTCGCCGAGGACGTGCTGGCCCGGGTGCCGGGCGGCGAGATCATCTACGACGTGAAGTGCTCGCGCCTGCTCGCCGACCACATCCGCGCCAAGGGCGGCCGCCCCCTGATGTGGAAGACCGGCCACGCCCTGGTCAAGGCCAAGCTCAAGGAGACCGGCGCCCCCCTGGCCGGCGAGATGAGCGGCCACATCTTCTTCAAGGAGCGCTGGTACGGCTTCGACGACGGCCTCTACGCCGGCGCCCGGCTGCTCGAGATCGTCTCCCGCAGCCCGGACGCCAACGCCGTGCTCAAGGCCCTGCCCAACAGCACCGCCACCCCGGAACTGAACATCAAGATGGCCGAAGGCGAGCCCTTCGTCCTGGTGGAAAAGCTCCAGGCCGGCGCGGTCTTTCCGGCCGCCCGCGAGGTGGTGGGCATCGACGGGGTGCGGGTCGAATACGCCGACGGCTTCGGCCTGGCCCGGGCCTCCAATACCACCCCGGTGGTGGTGCTGCGCTTCGAGGCCGACACTCCGGCCGCCCTGGCGCGCATCCAGGACGAGTTCCGCGCCGCCCTCGCCGCCGCATGGCCCGGCCTGGTTCTGCCCTTTTGAGGGTTACACTCGCGCAACGCCGCCCGACCACCCCACGCCGCCCATGAGCACCCACTCGTTCTATCTCGCCCGCCAGCCGATCCTGGACCGGAACCAGCAGGTCCAGGCCTACGAGCTGCTGTTCCGCACCAGCGAGACTAACCAGGCCACCTTCGACGATGGCGGCCAGGCCACCGCCACGGTGCTGGCCAACGCCTTCGGCGAACTGAGCCTGGGCGACGTGGTGGGGCCCTACAAGGCCTACATCAACGTGGCGGCGGATTTCCTGATGCAGGAACCCCTGGAGTTCCTGCCCGGCCCAAAGGTGGTGCTGGAGCTGCCCGCCGACGCCCTGCCCGACGCCGACCTGATCGCCCGCTGCCGCGCCCTCAAGGCCAAGGGCTTCACCCTGGCCGCCGGCAACGTGGCCAGCCTGGACCCGGAACGGCTGCCCCTGCTCAAGGAGGTGGACATCCTCAAGGTGGACCACCAGCAGCTCAACAACCGGGAACTGTTCGTCCTGTTCTGCCACCTCAAGCCCCTGGGCCGGGAACTGCTGGCGGAAAAAATCGAGGATGTGGAGCAGTTCGAGCATTGCCTGGACCTGGGCTTCACCCTGTTTCAGGGCTACTACTTCGCCCGCCCCACCCTGATCGCCGGCAAGAAGCTGGAGCGCTCCACCCTGGCCCTGGTCAAGCTGATCGGCCTGCTCATGGAAGACGCCGAAACCGCGGCCCTGGAAACCACCTTCAAGCAGGAACCCGGCCTCACCCTCAACCTGCTGCGCCTGGTGAACTCGGTGGCCAGCGGGCTGGCGGTGCGGGTCGGTTCGGTGCGCCACGCCATCACCCTGATGGGCCGGCACAAGCTGCTGCGCTGGCTGCAACTGCTGCTCTACTGCCAGCACGGCGGGCCCGACGCCCCGCCCTCGCCCCTGCTGCTCACCGCCGCCACCCGGGGGCGCCTGCTCGAACTGATCCAGCTGCGCCTCGCCCCGCGCCTGCGCGACGCCGCCGACCGGGCCTTCATGACCGGCATCCTGTCCCTGCTGCCGGCCGCCCTGGGCATGCCCATGGACGAGCTGATCGCCCCCTTGCCCCTGGCCCCGGACGTGCGCCAGGCCCTGCTCGAAGGCAAGGGCGACCTGGGCCGCCTGCTCGGCCTGGCCGAAGCCATGGAGCGTAGCGCCGGCCGGGAAACGCCGCCCGAACCCGAGGCCCTGGCCCACGCCGCCGGCCTGCCCCTGAGCGTCCTCAACGCCTGCCTGGCCGAAGCCCTGGGCTGGGCCAACAGCCTGGCCCAGGAAGTCTAGGGCGCCCCAGGCGGCGCCGACCGTTGCGACGGTCCAGCCGCCCGGCCCCTCCTCCCCTGCCCTTGCCGTAGCCCGCCGGCCACGGTATAACTCCCCCACACGCCGGCGCAGACCGGCCGCCGCCTCCGCCCCTGTCGGCGGAGATCGGGGAGGCAAGAACGAGGAGACCATCATGTGGGAGCTTCGCCCTGCCCGGGAGGATGAGGCCGCGTCCATCGCCGCCCTCTTCGACCTTTGTTGCAGCCTGGCCGCCCGCGTCCCGCCCCGGGACGACGACCTGCTGCTGGTCGCCACCCACGGCGCCCATATCGCCGCCGCCGCCTGCTTCCGCCCCCTGGACCCGCACCACGGCTGGATCTACGGCCTGGCCGTGCGCCCGGGCTTTCGCAAGCAGCGCCTGGCGCGCAAGCTTTACCAGCGCCTGCTCGACGAAGCCGGCCGGCGCCGCCTCAGCCACCTCTACGCCACCGCCAGCGCCGGCAGCTCCTACTTCCAAGCCCTGGGCTTCAACGTGGCGCCGGAAGCCGGCCACCCCGCCCTGCATCCGGTACTGAACCAAGCCCTGAGCGAATACGGCCTGCACGACGACGACGCGGTGGTGCTGCACCAGCCCCTGCTCCAGCCCGAGGGCATCTCCCCCGCCGGTGAGGCCACCGCCCTGTTCGACGCCGGCTATTTCTGCGCCGAGAGCGTGCTGCTCGCCACTGCCCGGGCCACCGGGCTGGACGAGCCGGGGCTGGCCCGGCTGGCCACCGGCTTCTGCACCGGTATGGCCCAGACCTGGAATACTTGCGGCGCCTTGTCCGGCGGCGTGCTGGCCGTCAACCTGGCCTGCGGCCGGGACCTGCCCAGCGAATCGGTTTCCGCCAACTTCCACGCAGTGCAACGCCTCACCCGGGAATTCACCAGTGCCTGCGGCGGGTGCCGGTGCAGCGAACTGAACGGCTTCGACCTTTCCACCCCCGCCGGCCGCCACGCCTGGGCCCAGGACGGCGGCCATGCCCAATGCCGGGAATACGTAGCCATCGCCGCCCGCCTGGCCACCGCGGTGATCCGCGAGGCCCGCCAGGAGGACGAGGCCCGGGGCGGCCTGCTCAATCTATTCCCCGCCGGGGACGAGGAAGAACGCCGCCTGCCGGCGGGTTGAGTCCCGGCCTGTCGCGGCCAGCCCTTCCCCGCGCTCTCTTCCCTCAGCCGGTGCGGCGACGCAGCCAGTCGGCCACCGCCAGGCCGGTGCCGAATTCCCAAGGTTGCAGACGGTTCGGCGGTACCAGGCGGATTTCCGCCAGTTCCTCGTTGAGCGCGATCTCTCCCTCCGCCGGCACGTAATAGGCGATCAGCAGTTCGTTCTTGCGCGAAAACGGATAGAGGCCGATCAGTTCGGCCCCGGTGGCGGTCAAGGACAACTCTTCTGCCACCTCCCGGCACACCGCGTCGTGGGGCGCTTCGTCCCGTTCGAGAAAGCCGGTGATCAGGCCGAATTTGCCCTCGGGCCAGGCCTGGTTGCGCGCCAGGACGATCTGCCCCTGCCACTCCACCAGGGCCGCCACCACCGGTACCGGGTTGCCCCAGAACACATAGTCGCAGGCGGTGCACACCGCCCGCTCGTGACCGCCGATCTCGGCGCTGGCCAGGGGCGCCCGACAGCGCGGGCAATAGCGGTGCAGGGGATCGAGAACGGCAAGCGGCAGGGAAGGATTGGCGGCAGGCTGGGACATGGCGCGGCGGGAGCAAAGACGAAAGGCCACAGCATAGGGCCTCGGCGCAAGCGCCGCCACCGTGCTTGTGCAACGCGCCGCACACACCACGCCAGGAGGCGGCCTTCTTGCCGCACGCCCGCCGCCGCCTCGCTACACCATGGGCCACCCCTGGCCCGATAAAGCCGAAGCGACCGTTCGGCAGCCACCCCGGCTGGCGTACCCGTTCATCTTGGCCCACTGCCCCCCCGCGCATCGGGCGATGCGCCGAAGGCCACGCGCCCTCGGACGTTTCCGCACAGCCCATGTAAGCGCTTCCCGACGACAAGATCAGCCGCCGCACCGCCGACATTCAGCTATCGCCGACGGCGAGGGATGCACACTTTGGCTGTAATGGGTGTGCAGCCACCCGGATCGGAGTGGCCCCCGAAAAAGAGAGCATCATGGTCATCTTCTACCAAACCTCGGAAAGCGAAGGCGGTGTGACCCGGCTGACGTGCCACGGGGAGTTTCACAGCAACTCCAGGATCGACCGGCTGCGGCTCCACACGCTGTGCTCGGCCGCCAACGTTGAGTTGGACTTGCGCCAGGTCGAGCCCATCGACCCCGCCGGCGTCCAGTTCCTGCTCCTGCTGCTCCACCACGCCCGGGTCGAACGGCGCCGGCTGGTCATCCTCGGCATCGGCCCGCACCTGTTCGAGTTATTTGGCCTGCTGGGCCAGCGCCTGGGCCGCCCCGCCCGCGCCCGGGCGGTCCCCGTCATGAAAAACCGGCCTTGAAGGCCGGTTTTTCATGACTTCCTTACTGGCTTACTTGCGCCCCAGGCTGCCCCGGTTGTAGTCCGGATCGCCAGGCATGATGGTGCGGCCGACGCCGAACACGCCGCCCTGGGCCGCCACCGGCCGGGTGTGGTTTTCCGGGAACTGGTCGGCCACCGTCTTGGCGGCCTTGGCCTTGTCCGCATCCACGTATTCCCAACGGCCGTTGGGCAGCAGGCGCACCGGATCGCCGGCGGCGGTGGTGGCCTCGATGGGCGTGCGGTCCAGGGCCTTGGCCGGAACACCAGCACTGGCGCCACTTTCCGCGGCATGGGCCGAGAACGCCGCGACCAGCGCGGCGCCCAGGGCAAGGACCTTGGAAAGGCGCATCACAGCTTGCCTTCGACCCAGGCGGCCACGGAAGCCAGGGCCGCCGGCAGGTTTTCAGGCTGGGTGCCGCCGGCCTGGGCCATGTCCGGCCGGCCGCCGCCCTTGCCGCCCACCTGCTGGGCCACCTGATTGACCAGCTCACCGGCCTTGACCTTGCCGGTGAGGTCGGCGGTGACGCCGGCGATCAGGGTGACCTTGCCGTCGGCCACGGAGGCCAGGACGATGGCGGCGGACTTGAGCTTGTCCTTGAGCTTGTCCATAGTCTCGCGCAGGGCGGTGACGTCGGCCCCGTCCAGGGTGGCGGCCAGCACCTTGGCACCCTTGACGTCGGCCGCCTGGTCCGCCAGATCGTCGCCCTGGCTGGAGGCGAGCTTGGACTTGAGCTTGGCCAGCTCCTTTTCCAGGGCCTTAACGTTGTCGAGCACCTGGGCGATCTTGGCCGGCAGTTCAGAAGCGGGGGCCTTGAAGGCGCCAGCGGCTTCGCTGATCAGGGCCTGCTGCTGCTGCACCAGGGCCAGGGCGTTGTCGCCGGTGACGGCTTCGACGCGGCGCACCCCAGCAGCCACGCCAGATTCGGAGACGATCTTGAACAGGCCGATGTCGCCGGTGCGGGTGACGTGGGTGCCGCCGCACAATTCCTTGGAAGAACCGATGGTCAGCACCCGCACCTCGTCGCCGTACTTCTCGCCGAAGAGCATCATGGCGCCGGTCTTCTGGGCGTCCTCGATGGCCATCACCGAGGCGTCGGTGGCGGCGTTGGCCAGGATCTCGGCGTTGACGATGGCTTCGACGCGACGGATTTCCTCGGCGGTCATCGGCGCGTTGTGCACGAAGTCGAAGCGGGTCTTGTCCGGATCGACCTGGGAACCCTTCTGCTGCACGTGGTCGCCCAGCACTTCGCGCAGGGCCTTGTGCATCAGGTGGGTGGCGGAGTGGTTGCGCACGGTGCGGGCGCGGGCCACGGTATCGACCCGGGCGGTGACGGCATCGCCGACCTTGAGGGTGCCGGTGGTGACCACGCCGTGGTGGCCGAACACGGTGGCCTGGATCTTCTGGGTGTCTTCCACGGCGAACAGGCCGGCGCCCTTGATCTCGCCCCGGTCGCCCACCTGGCCGCCAGACTCGGCGTAGAACGGGGTGTGGTCGAGCACCACCACACCCAGGTCGCCCTCGTACAGTTCGCCGACCGGGGCGCCGTCCTTGTACAGGGCCAGCACGGTGCCCTTGGCTTCCAGGCTGTCGTAGCCGTGGAAGGTGGTGGGGGCGCCTTCGTATTCCAGGTTGGCGGCCATCTTGAACTTGCCGGCGGCCCGGGCCTGCTCCTTCTGCCGGGTCATGGCGGCGTCGAAGGCGGCCTCGTCCACGGTCACGCCGCGCTCGCGGCAGACGTCGGCGGTCAGGTCCAGGGGGAAGCCGTAGGTGTCGTGCAGCTTGAAGGCGGTCTCGCCGTCGAACACCTTGGTGCCGGCGGCGTCCATGGCGGCCAGGTCGGCCTCCAGAATGGCCATGCCGTGCTCGATGGTGGTGAAGAAGCGCTCCTCTTCCTGCTTGAGCACCTCCATGACGCGGGCCTGGTTAGCCTTCAGGTCCGGGTAGGCTTCGCCCATCTCGGCCACCAGGTCCGGCACCATCTTGTGGAAGAAGGCGGCCCGGGCGCCCAGCTTGTAGCCGTGGCGGATGGCGCGGCGGATGATGCGGCGCAGGACGTAGCCGCGGCCCTCGTTGCCCGGGATGACGCCGTCGGAGACGAGGAAGGAACAGGCGCGGATGTGGTCGGCCAGCACCTTGAGGGACGGGCTGTCCAGGTCGGCGCCGGAGGTTTCCCGGGCGGCGGCGGCGATCAGCTTCTGGAACAGGTCGATCTCGTAGTTGCTATGCACGCCCTGGAGCACGGCGGAGATGCGCTCCAGGCCCATGCCGGTGTCTACCGAGGGCTTGGGCAGCTTGTGCATGACGCCGGCTTCGTCCCGGTTGTACTGCATGAAGACGTTGTTCCAGATCTCGATGTAGCGGTCGCCGTCTTCCTCCGGGCTTCCCGGGGGGCCGCCCCAGATGTGCTCGCCGTGGTCGTAGAAGATCTCGGTGCAGGGGCCGCAGGGGCCGGTATCGCCCATCATCCAGAAGTTGTCGGAGGCGTAGCGGGCGCCCTTGTTGTCGCCGATGCGGATCACCCGCTCGGCCGGCACGCCCACTTCCTTGGTCCAGATGTCGTAGGCTTCGTCGTCCTCGGCGTACACCGTCACCCACAGCTTCTCGGTGGGCAGCTTGAACACCTGGGTGAGCAGTTCCCAGGCGTAGCTGATGGCGTCGCGCTTGAAGTAGTCGCCGAAGGAAAAGTTGCCCAGCATCTCGAAGAAGGTGTGGTGCCGGGCGGTGTAGCCGACGTTCTCTAGATCGTTGTGCTTGCCGCCGGCGCGCACGCATTTCTGCGCCGTGGTGGCCCGGGTATAGGGGCGCTTGTCGAAGCCGAGGAAGACGTCCTTGAACTGGTTCATCCCCGCGTTGGTGAACAGCAGGGTCGGGTCCTCATGGGGAACCAGGGACGAGGAGGCCACGATCTGGTGGCCCTTGCTCGCAAAGAATTCCAGGTACTTGCGGCGGATTTCGGCGGTATTCATGGTGGTCGGAAACTTCCGTCGCCGCGCCCGGCAACGGCCGGACGGGCAAAATTGGGCGGATTGGCTAAAGGCGGAATATTACCAAACGGGGGTATCATGGCGGCCTTTTTATCGCTTTTTCCCAGGGTTTACGCCCGCTTCGGCTCCCCGCCGGCCCCGTTTGCGGAGCCGCGTTGCGAAGCCGTCCCGCCGCCCCCGTCGTCCGCCATGGCCTCCCCCACCGCCCACCGCTCCAGCCCCCTGCCCTCCCTCATTCCCCCGGAAGTGGCCGAGGTGGCGCGGCGCTGCCCGATCGGCGTGTTCGACTCCGGCATCGGCGGCCTGACCGTGGTGCGGGCGCTGATGGAGCGGCTGCCCCTGGAAAACATCGTCTATTTCGGCGACACCGCCCGGGTGCCCTACGGGGTCAAGTCGGTGGCCACCATCGAGCAGTTCACCGGCCAGATCGTCGACTTCCTCCTCAAGCACGAAGTGAAGATGCTGATCGTCGCCTGCAACACCATGGCGGCAGTGGCCTCCCACGTGGTGCGGGCCCGGGCCGAAGCCGCCGGCCACCTGCCGGTGCTCGACGTGATCGAGGCCGGCGCCCGGGCGGCGGCCGCCGCCACCCGCGACAACGCGGTGGGGGTGATCGGCACCCCGACCACGGTCAACAGCAACGCCTACGCCCGCCACCTGCACGCCCTCAACCCGGGGTTGCGCGTCTATTCCCAGGCCTGCCCCCTTTTCGTGCCCCTGGTGGAAGAAGGCTGGCTCGACCACCCGGTCACCCGCCTCACCGCCCAGGAATACCTGAAGCCGGTGCTGGCCGAGAACGTGGACACCCTGGTGCTGGGCTGCACCCACTACCCGCTGCTCAAACCCCTGCTCGCCGACGTGGCCGGCCCGGACGTGACCCTGGTGGATTCGGCGGTGACCACCGCCGAGCAGGCCGCCCGGCTGCTCCAGGAAATGGGCCTGGCCAACCCGGGCGACCCGGCCAGCCCGGCCTCCTACCGCTACTTCGTCACCGACGTGCCGCTGCGCTTCACCACCATCGGCGAGCGCTTCCTCGGCCGCAGCCTGGGCCGGGTCGAAACCGTCGCCTGGTAGACCCCGGCACCGGTCTGCGGCACCCGCATCGGCGCAGGGCGGCAAGCGCCTCCCCCCTCGGCGGCCGGCGGCGTTAGAATCGCCGCTCCCTCTCAGCCGTGAGTCCGTCATGCCGCACTTTAGCCGTACCCTGGCCGCCGCCGCCCTGCTGGGCTGCCTCGCCGCCCCGGCCCTCGCCGTCACCGACATTCCCCTCTCCCACCAGCTCGACGAGGCCCGCGCCAGCCGCCTCCAGGAAGTGGTGGACCGCTTCAACGCCAGCCAGAAGGACTACCACGTGGTCACCGTACGCCGCGGCGATAGCGACGCCCCGACGGTGCTCAACCTGGCCGTATCCGAGGACATCTCCCTGTTCTCCGCCAACCGCGGCAGCTTCCGCCCCATCGTGGACGTGATGAAGGAAGCCAAGGAGCGCATGGACACCAGCAGCTTCCTGGCCGACTACCGGGGCCCCCTCACCGAGGGCAACAAGCTGATGGCCCTGCCCGTGGCCTTCGCCACCCCGGTGCTGTACTACAACAAGGCCGCCTTCAAGAAGGCCGGCCTGGACCCCGAGAACCCGCCCAAGACCTGGTGGGAAGTGCAGAACGCCGCCGGCAAGCTGGTCGATGCCGGCGCCTCCTGCGCCTACACCACCTCCTGGCCGGCCTGGGTGCTGATCGAGAACGCCAGCGCCCGCAACGGCGCCCCGGCCGCCACCGCCTCCGGCACCTTCGCCTTCAACGGCCTGGCCCAGGTCAAGCAGATCGCCCTGCTCACCACCTGGTACAAGAGCAAGTACTTCTCCTACTTCGGCCGCCGCGACGAGGCCGACGCCAAGTTCGCCGCCGGCGAGTGCGGCATGCTCACCTCCGGCTCCGACATCTACGCCGCCATCAAGTCCGGCGGCAAGGTGGACGTGGGCGTGGCCCCCATGCCCTACTTCGACGATGCCTACGGCGCGCCCCAGCGCACCCTGGCCGGCGGCGGTTCCCTGTGGATCGGTTCCGGCAAGAAGCCCGTCGAATACAAGGGCGCGGCCAAGTTCATCAGCTTCATCACCGCCCCGGACATGCAGATCGAGCTGGCCAAGGCCGGCGGCTTCCTGCCCCTGTCCGACACCGCCTGGCGCGCCGCCCGCAGCAAGCTGCTCAAGGACGACCTGGTGAACCAGGAAGTGGCCCACGCCACCCTGGCCGCCCGCACCGACAAGTCCGCCATCCCGGCCCGCATCTCCTTCCATCCCCAGGTGCGCCTGATCGTGGAAGAAGAGCTGGAAGCGGTGTGGAAGGAACTGAAGACCCCGAAGGAAGCCCTGGACACCGCCGTGGCCCGGGCCAACGCGGTGGTACACGGCCTGCCCAAGGGCAAGCTGGCCATGCTGCTCAAGTAACACGGCCATGAACGGGGACGCCTCTTCTCCCGGCGCCCCCCGGGCGGCGGCACCGCAACAGGCCGCCGCCGGTCAGGCTGCTGCGGGCAATGGTCCGCGCCAGCCGGACCCACCCGGTGCAAGCGCCCGCGGCGCCACCCTCGCTTTTCCCACATCCCCCTTTCCCTACCCCCGCCTGATCGCCCACCGGGGCGGCGGCGCCGGCCATCGCGGCACCGCGCCGGAAAACACCCTGGCCGGACTGGCGGCGGCCCACGCCGCCGGCTACCGGGGCGTGGAGGTGGACGTCATGCTGTCCGCCGACGGCGTGGCCTTTCTGCATCACGACGATACCCTGGAGCGCACCACCGACGGTCGCGGCCCGGTGGCCGGCACCCCGGCGGCACAACTGGAACGCCTCGACGCCGGCGCCTGGCGCGGCCCGGCCTTCGCCGGCGAAAGACTGCCCCGGCTCACCGCCGCCCTCGACCACTGCCAGGCCCTGGGCCTGTGGCTCAACCTGGAAATCAAGCCCACCCCGGGCCGGGACGCCGCCACCGCCCAGGCGGTGGCCGACCACCTGGCGGCCCGCTGGCCGGTCCTGGCAGCGCCCGAGGCTGCCCATGCCCTGCCGCCCCTGGTGATCTCGTCCTTTTCCACCGTCGCCCTGGCCGAGATCGCCCGGCGCCTGCCCGCCGCTCCCCGGGCCCTGCTGGCGGAACGTCTGCCACCGGACTGGCGCGACCGGGTGGACGCCCTGGGCTGCGCCGCCCTGCACCTGGACGCGGCCCGCCTGGAAACAGGCGCCCTGGCCGCCCTGCGCGCCGCTGCCCCAGGGCTGGTGCTGGCGGCCTACACGGTGAACGAGCCGACCGCCATGGCCGCCCTGTTTGCCGCCGGCATCGACGCCCTTTTCACCGACCGGATCGACCTCGCCCCGGCGGCCCTGCTCCCACCCGCCCCGTAGCGCGCGTCCGGCCCCCGGCGGGAATGTGGTTTAATCTGCGCCACCGCCCATCGAATCCATCGAATCCATCGAATTCGCCGCCCATCATGGCCAACTCCGTCCCCGTCCGCGCCACCGCCCTCGCCATCTTCCTTGCCGCCCCCCTGCTGCTCACCGGCTGCGACGAGGTGCAAAGCAAGCTCGGCATCGAGGACGCCGCCGCCAAGGCGACGCGGATCGAGAACGAGGGCAAGGCCATCGGCGGCGCCTGCCGTCAGTCCGGCCGGGCGATCGAGGACTGCTACTCCCTCTACCAGTGGGTGCCCAAGGCGGCGGTCTATACCGGCTGGCGCGAGATGGACGCCTACATGCGCGAAAACCAGCTCCAGACAGTGAGCCCCGAACTGCCCCCGGCCCCGGCGCCGGAAGACCCGCGCAAGAAGAAGAAAAAACCCAAGCCGCCGGTGGACAGCGACAGCGCCGATAGCACCAAGGCAGCGGACGCCACGGCCGACGCGGCCAAGTAAGCCCACGCCCAGCGGCCCACGAAAAACGGCCCGGCGGACTCACGTCCGGCCGGGCCGTTTCGTTTCCGGTGGAGCGGCGCCACGGGCCAGGGCGGCCCGAACAAGGCCGAACAAGACCCGATCAGGGAGCCGGATTAAGGTGCCGGATTAGGGTGGCGCAGGTGGATGGCGTCGATCTTGTCCAGCACCTCGGGTGCCAGGTCGATATTCCAGGCCGACAGGTTCTCGTCGAGCTGGGCCAGGGTGGTGGCGCCGATGATGGTGCTGGTCACCGACCAGCGCCGGTAGCACCAGGCCAGGGCCAGTTGGGCCGGGGTGACGCCAGCGTCCCGGGCCAGGGCGACGTACTCGGTCACCACCGCCTCAAGGCCGGGCTTGCTGTAGCGCTGCCCGAAGCCGGCAAAGCGGGTGATCCGGCCTTCGGCCTGGGGGTTGGCCAGGTACTTGCCGGACAGATGGCCGAAGGCCAGGGGCGAATAGGCCAGCAGCCCCACGTTCTCCCGGTGGCAAACCTCGGCCAGGGTCAGGTCGTAGGTGCGGTTGACCAGGCTGTAGGCGTTCTGGATCGAGACGATGCGCGGCAAGCCCGACTCCCTGGCCAGCCGGGTGAATTCCATGACGCCCCAGGGGTGCTCGTTGGACACGCCGACGTGGCGAATCTTGCCCGCCTTGACCAGTTCGGCCAGGGCCTCCAGGGTTTCGGCGATGGGGGTGATGATGCCGTCGCCTTCGTCCGCCGGGGCGTACTGCCAGCCACCGAACATGGGCTGGCGGCGGGCCGGCCAGTGCAACTGGTAGAGGTCGATGTAGTCGGTTTGCAGGCGCTTCAGGGAACCGTCCACGGCCGCATTCAGGTCGGCCTTGCCGAAGCCCTTGGGGCCGCCCCGAATCCATTCCAGGGTGCGGCCCGGGCCGGCGGCCTTGGTGGCCAGCACGATCTTGCTGCGGTCCTGGCGCTTGAGCCAGTTGCCGACGATGGTCTCGGTGGCGCCGTAGGTCTCGGCCCGGGGCGGCACCGCGTACATCTCGGCGGTGTCGATGAAGTTGATGCCGGCGGCCAGGGCCCGGTCGAGCTGGGCGTGGCCGTCGGCCTCGCTGTTCTGCTGGCCAAAGGTCATGGTGCCCAGGCACACGGCGGACACGTTCAGGTCGCTGGTGCCGAGGCGGCGGTAGGCCATGGGGGAAACGCTCATGGGGAATACTCCTAATGCTCTCGTTCTTGTCGGGGCAAGGCGGCGCGACGGCGGGCCAAAGGCCGGCGATCAAGGGCCGTCACCATGCCGCCCGAAACAATACGCTATCCTAGCCGGATGACCGAATTCACCGCTTCCCCTGCTTCCTCCGGCCCAGCCGGGCGCCCCAACGGGGCCGGCGCCGCCTTCACCCCCCAGTTCGCCCAGGTGCTGCTCTACTGCCGCCCCGGCTTCGAGAACGAGTGCGCCGCCGAGATCAGCGACGCCGCCACCGGCCTCAACGTGGCCGGCTACTGCCGGGCCAAGCCCGATTCCGGCTACGTGCTGTTCGTCCCCGCCGACCCGGCCGACATGCGCGTGCTGCGCCGCGGCCTGCGTTTTGCCGACCTGGTCTTTCCGCGCCAGCTGCTGTTCGCCGGCGAGATCGTCGCCGACCTGCCGGTGACCGACCGGGCCGGGCCGCTCGCCGCCGCCGCCAGCGTGCTGGCGCCGCGCTTTTCCGACCTGCTGCTGGAAACCGCCGACACCAACGAGGCCAAGGAACTCTCCACCTTCCTGCACAAGTTCGAAAAACCCTTCGCCAAGACCCTGCGCGACTGCGGCCTGCTCGGCGACGGCGACGAGGCCCTGGCCAAACCCCGCGCCAGTAAAGGGTTTCCGGGCAATGCCTCCGAAACGCCGCGCCAGGAGCCGATCTACGAAGGCCCGGCCATGAAATTCACGGCCGACGCGCCTTCCCCGCTGCCCCGCCCCGAAGGCGCCGGCCAGCGTGGCGTCCGGCTGCACGTCTTCTTCCTCTCGTCGTCGGCGGCCATCTGCGCCATCTCCGACGCCGGCAACCGCTCCGACTGGCACCTGGGCATCCCGCGCCTGCGCATGCCCAAGGACGCCCCGTCCCGCTCCACCCTCAAGCTCGCCGAAGCCTTCCTCGCCTTCGATCTGGAGGACCAGCTGCGCCCCGGCCAGACCGCGGTGGACCTGGGCGCCGCGCCGGGAGGCTGGACCTACCAGCTGGTGCGCCGCGGCATCCACGTCACCGCCGTGGACAACGGCCCCATGGACAAGGCCCTGCTCGGCTTCGAGATGGTCGAGCACCTGCGCGAGGACGGCCTCAAGTACCGGCCCAAGCGTCCGGTGGACTGGCTGGTGTGCGACATGGTGGAAAGCCCGTCGCGCATCGCCCGGGTGATCGCCGACTGGCTGGCCGAGGGCAAGGCCGCCGCCGCCGTGTTCAACCTCAAGCTGCCGATGAAGCGCCGCTACGACGAGCTGGAAACCTGCCGCGCCCTGATCGAAACCCGCCTCGACGAGGCCGGCTTCACCTACACCCTGGCGGCTCGGCAGCTCTATCACGACCGGGAGGAAGTGACCGTCTTCGTGCGCGCCGAGCCCCCCGTCGGCGGCATCCGCCCGGCGGAGAAAAAGCCGGAAAAGAAAGCGGAGAAGAAACCGGCCAAAGCCAGGGCCGAACACCCGGCCCGCGCCCCCGAGGCCGCCCCGGCAGCCGCCGACTACGCGGCCTTCTCCGCCGCCCCGCGCGCCGCCAAGGCAGGCAAGTCCGCCGGCCAGAGCGCCGGCAAGGGCGCCGCCGCCCCCCGGGCCCGCAACTACTTCAGCGACGCCGACGACAGCGCCTTCGACGCCCTGGGCGAATTCTCTGCTTTCACTCCAGGCCGCCCGGCCGGCAACAAGGGTAGCGGCAAGCCGCCCCGCAGCGGCGCCGCCCCGGCCGCCAAGTCCAAGGCCGGCCGTCCCGGCCCGGCGGGCAAGGCTCCATCCCGCCCCGCCGCCGGCAAATCCCCGGCCCGGCCCGGGGCAAAGCCCGCCGCCAAGCCCGCCGCCAAGCCCACCGCCAAGCCCACCACGCAGTCCCCCGCAAAATCCGCCGCCAGATCGGCGGCCAAACCCGCGGGCAAGCCGGCGCCCCGATCCACCCCGAAACCGGGCTCGAAACCCACCGCCCCCCGCCAGGGCGCCGGCAAACCCCGCGCCGCCGCGCCGCGGCGCAAGGGCTGAACCGCCTCGCCCTCGCCCCCGCCCCCGCCCCCATCGCCAATCCCCCGCCCATGCTCGACCACCTGCTCGTCATCTTCGCCCTGATCGCCGCCAGCGCCTTCTTCTCCATGGCGGAGATCGCCCTGGCCGCCTCCCGCCGCCTCAAGCTGCAACAGCTGGTGGACGTCCCGGGCCCCCAGGGCGAGCGGGCAGCCCGGGTGTTGCAGTTGCAGGCCGAGCCGGGCTACTTCTTCACCGTGGTGCAGATCGGCGTGAACGCGGTGGCCATCCTGGGCGGCATCGTCGGCGAGGGAGCCTTTTCCCCGGCCTTCGCCCAGGCCCTGGCCTGGGTGCTGCCGGCGGAGCAGGCGGCCACCGCCGGCTTCGTGCTGTCCTTCGCCCTGGTCACCTCCCTCTTCATCCTGTTCGCCGACCTGGTGCCCAAGCGCCTGGCGATGATCGCCCCGGAGACGGTGGCCCTGCGCATCGTCGGGCCCATGGGCTTCTTCCTCGCCCTGTTCCGCCCCCTGGTGTGGCTGTTCGGCGGCCTGGCCGCCCTGCTCTTCCGCGTCTTCAACCTACCCGCCGCCCGCCGCGACGACATCACCCCGGACGACATCGTCGCCCTGGCCTCCGCCGGTGCCCAGGCCGGGGTGCTGGACAAGGAGGAGCACGCCCTGATCGAGAACGTCTTCGAACTGGAATCGCGCACCGTGCCGTCGTCCATGACGCCCCGGGAGAGCGTGGCGTTCTTCACCTTGCAGGAATCGGAAGCCAGCGTGCGCGAGAAGATCGCCGCCCACCCCCACGGCAAGTACCCGGTGTGCGACGGTGGCATCGACCGGGTGATCGGCTACGTGGACGGCAAGGACCTGCTGGTGCGCGCCCTCAACGGCCAGCCCCTGGCCTTGAAGAGCGAGCCCCTGCTCAAGACCGTGCTGATCATCCCCGACACCCTGACCCTGTCCGAGGTGCTCAAGCGCTTCAAGGCCGCCGGCGAGGACTTCGCCCTGATCGTGAACGAGTACGCCCTGGTGGTGGGCCTGATCACCCTGGAGGACGTGATCAGCACGGTCATGGGGGACCTGATCAGCCCCCTGGACGAGGAGCAGATCGTGCGCCGCGACGCCGATTCCTGGCTGATCGACGGCATCGCCCCGGTGGACGACGTGATGCGCGCCCTGGGCATCGACGAGTTTCCGGACACCGAGCACTACGAGACCATCGCCGGGTTCATGATGTACACCCTGCGCAAGATTCCCCGCCGCACCGACACGGTGACCCACGCCGGCTTCAAGTTCGAAGTGGTGGACATCGACAACTACCGCATCGACCAACTCCTGGTCACCCGCCTGCCGGCCCAGGCTGCCCCGGACGGGCATTGACAAAACGGAAAATCGCCGCAGCGGCCCGGCGGGGCATGTATAATAGTCGCCCTATGTTTCTGATCCCATTCGATTTCCGGAGTCCCGCCCATGCGCTTTGACGAGCTGGGCCTGGCCCCCGAACTGCTGAAAGCCGTTGCCGAGCAAGGCTACGAGAACCCCACCCCGATTCAGGCCGAGGCCATTCCCCTGGTGATCCAGGGCAAGGATCTCAAGGCCTGCGCCCAGACCGGCACCGGCAAGACCGCCGCTTTCACCCTGCCGCTGCTGCAGCGCCTGCTGCACCACTCCAGCCCGAGCGCCTCCCCGGCGCGGCACCCGGTGCGCGCCCTGATCCTGGCCCCGACCCGGGAACTGGCCATCCAGGTCCATGAGAACCTGACCGGCTACGCCAAGCACACCCACTTCCGCACCCTGTGCGTGTACGGCGGCACCGACATCAAGCCTCAGATCGCCGCCCTGCGCACCGGCATCGAGTTCCTCGTCGCCACCCCGGGCCGCTTCCTCGATCTGGTCGAGCAGAAGGCCGTCAGCCTGCACGCCGTCGAAGCCCTGGTCCTTGACGAAGCCGACCGCATGCTCGACATGGGCTTCATCCCGGACGTGCAGCGCATCATCAACCTGCTGCCCAAGACCCGCCAGGGCCTGCTCTTCTCGGCCACCTTCAGCACCGAGATCCAGAAGCTGGCCGACACCATGCTGCGCAACCCGGTGATGGTCGAAGTCGCCAAGCGCAACGCGGTGTCCGACACCATCACCCACCGGGTCTACCCGGTGGGCGAATACCGCAAACTGGCCCTGCTCACCCGCCTGCTCAAGAACGGCGAGGTCACCCAGGCCATCGTCTTCACCCGCACCAAGCTGATGTGCTCCCGGCTGGCCCGGGAACTGGTGCGGGCCGGCCTCAAGGCCGAATCGATCCACGGCGACAAGAGCCAGTCCGAGCGCATCAAGGCCCTGGACGCCTTCAAGGCCGGCGAGATCCAGGCCCTGGTGGCCACCGACGTGGCCGCCCGGGGCATCGACATCGAAGACCTGCCCTTCGTGGTCAACTACGAGTTGCCCCACGTCCCCGAGGACTACGTGCACCGCATCGGCCGCACCGGCCGGGCCGGCAAGCAGGGCAACGCCATCTCCCTGGTGAGCACCGACGAAGCCGGCTACCTGGTGGAAATCGAAAAGTTGATCAAGCGCCCGGTCGAACAGATCATCGTCCCCGGCTTCGAGCCCGACGCCGACTGGGAATACCCGCCCACCGGCAAGAAGCGGCGCAGCGAATCGCGCACCGATCCCCGCCCCCCGCGGGAGTCCGAAGGCCGTCGCGACAGCCATGGCCGAAGCGACAGCCGGGAACGCAGCCATCACGGCGAACGGAGCGAACGTCCCGACCGCGGCGAGCGGCGCGAGCGCCGCCCGGCCCCGGCAACGCGTCTGGGCACCGTCGCCGCCGACGGCTTCGACTTCAACAAGCCCTACGAGGCCAAGGCCGCCATTCCCCACGTGCCCAACGAGGGCCACGTCACCGACGACCACGGCCAGCCCCAGGGGCAGAAACCGGACCTGCGCAAGCCGCGCCGCCCGGTGGCCGCCCTCCTCGGCGGCCTGGGGCGCAAGGCCTGACGCCCCCTCTCGGCGCCTCCCCAGCAAAACCCGTCTTCGGACGGGTTTTTGCTTTTTGGCCGCCCCGGAAATACCTCGCGGCCCACACATCCCGGCGTGCCAGAAATGAGGCTAGGCCGAACCAGAAGCGCAAAACCCGCCATCTTAATGACATAAAAAATAAAGAACTTCGGGCAGAACTTACTGCCTGACAATGGGTTAACACAAAACGACAACGCCAATGCCATGAGGCATCGGCATCGGATCGAGCAAAGGAAATCCCGAGCCAAACCGGCATCGTTCGCATACCAGCCTCCGGAAACCCTGTCGTGACTCCACGTACCAGCTTTCATGCCAAGGTGTTGACCGCCTTCAGCGCGGCGACCCTGGTCGTCGCCGCCCTGTGTCTGGCGGACTGGAAACTCGCCTACGACGCCCGCGATGCCGTGCGCTGGGTGGAACACACCCAGGAAATCCGCAGTGCCCTGGCGGAAATCCGGGCCGAATCCCTGGCCATCGAACTCAGCACCCAGAATTTCCGGATCACCGGCAATCCGCTCCATCTGGCCGAACGCAACGACGCCATCGCCAAGCGCAAGGAGGCCCTGGAGCAGATTCACCGGGGAACGGCCGACAACCCCCTCCAGCAGGAACGCTGGCGCGCCCTGAACGAAGTGGTGGAGCAGCGCCTGGCGATTTCCCGGCAGATCGAAATCCTGCGCCAGCGGGACGACACCGAAGCCGCCAACACCTACGCGGCCCAGGCGCCCCTGAAGGAAACCCGGGAGCGCATGTACCAGCTCATCGCCGCCATGGCGGACGAGGAAAATCGGCTCCTCGCCCAGCGCGACGCGACCCGCCTGCGTACCGGCACCTTCCTGACCACCATCGGCGCCCTCACCGCCATCGCCCTTTTCATCCTGCTGGCCGGCAGCTACATGCTGATCCGCCTTCAGCTCCAGCTTGCTGAGAGCCAGCGGCAGGCCTTGGCCGAGAGCGAGCAGAGCCTGGCCACAACCCTGCATTCGATCGGCGATGCGGTCCTGGCCACCGACGCGCAAGGCCGCATCACGCGCATGAATCCGGTTGCCGAACGGCTCACCGGCTGGCGCCTGGCCGAGGCCCTTGGGCGCAAGGTGGAGGAGGTCTTCCGCATCATCCACGAACGGACCCGGGAGCCCGCCGAGATACCGGTGATCCAGGTGCTGGCCAGCGGCGAGGTGCGAGGGCTGGCCAGCCACACCGCCCTGATCGCCCGGGACGGCCGGGAATGCCCCATCGCCGACAGCGCCGCCCCGATCCGGGACGGGGACGGCAAAATCCACGGCGTGGTGCTGGTGTTCCGCGATGAAACCACGGAACGCCGGGCCCAGTTCATGATCCAGGAGCAGAACGTGCTGCTCGAACAGCGGGTGCGCGAGCGCACCGAACAGCTCAACGAAAGCGAGGACCGGCTGCGCAACGTGATCAACAACGTCCCCGCCCTGATCGCCTTCGTCGACACCCAGCAGCGCTACGTCTATGTAAACAACCAGTACCGGCAGAACTTTGCCCCCGAGCACACCGACATCACCGGCCGCACGGTGCGCGACATCCTCGGGGAGCGCTACGCCACGGCCGCCCCCCGCATCGAACTGGCCCTCCAGGGCCACTCCCAGACCTACGACTGGGAGCCCTTCCCGGGCATCTGGCAGGTGATCAACTACGCTCCCCAGCGCGACGCCCAGGGGCAGGTGGTCGGCTATTACGTGCTCGGCACCGACATCACCGAGCGCAAGCAGGCCGAAGCCGTGATCCAGGACCTGAACACCGAACTGGCCCGCCACGTGCACCAGCTGGAACACGTGAGCCGGGCCCTGCGCACCCTGAGCGCCGGCAACCGGGCCATGCTGCGGGCTACCGACGAGCAGGCCCTGCTCGACAGCATGTGCGCCGCCATCGTCGATGCCGGCGGCTACGACACGGCGGTGGTCTGGTACTGCCTCGACGACATGGCCAAATCCCTGCTCCCCATGGCCCAGAGCGGCTACCCCGGCGGCCTGACCGCCCTGGACGGCCTCGGCAGCACCTGGGCCGACGACGACTATGGTCACGGCGCCGTCGCCACCGCCGTGCGCAGCGGCACGTCCCGGCACGTGGGCAACATCCCCGCCGATCCGGGCTATGCCCCCTGGCAGGAGCACCTCAGCCGCTATGCCTCGACCCTGGCCTGCCCCCTGCGGGTCGGCCACCAGGTGATCGGCGCCCTGGCCATCTACGACACCGAAGTGGATGCCTTCGGCCCGGACGAAATCCAGCTGCTCGGCGAGTCGGCCGACGACCTGGCCTTCGGCATCGCCACCCTGCGGGCGCGGGTGGAGCAGCAGCAGAACCAGGAGACGGTGCATCGCCTGAGCCACTACGACACTCTCACCGGCCTGCCCAACGAAACCCACTTTTCCGAAGCCCTCAATGCCGCCCTGGACACCGGCCAGCGCCTGCAACGCCCCTTCGCCATGTTCCAGGCCAACATCGAGCGGCTAAGCGAGATCAACGACGCCCTCGGCTTCGCCCAGGGCGACCAGCTGCTGTGCGAATTCGCCAGCCGGCTGCGGACCGCGGTCCCCCAGCCCAACACCGTGGCTCGCCTGCGCGGCGACGAATTTTCCGCCCTGCTCCCCGACGCCGGCGCCGGGGAAGCCCTGGCCATGGTGTTGCGCCTGGAAGAGGCCCTGGCCCGCCCCTTCCGCATCGCCGACATCGGGCTGGAGATCACCACCCAGATCGGCATCGTCCTCTACCCGGAGCACGGAACCAGCACCCACGACCTGTACCGCAACATGGACATCGCGGTGCACCAGGCCAAGAAGGATGGCGCCCCCCACCGGGTATTCATCCCCGAACCCTCGCCCGAGCGCTCCCGCCGCCTCACCATCGCCAGCGAGCTGCGACGCGCCATCGAGGGCGGCGACCTGCGCCTTTACCTGCACCCCAAGGTGGACATGACCACCGGCCGGATCAGCGGCGCCGAGGGGCTGGTGCGCTGGCAACATGCCCAGCGCGGCCTGATCCCCCCGGGAGAATTCATCGGGCTGGCCGAGAACACGGGCCTGATCCGCCCCCTGACCGAATGGGTGATCGAAACCGCCATGCTGCTGCTGCGGGACTGGCAGGGCCAGGGTTGCGCCCTGCCCATCGCGGTCAACCTGTCGGCCCGCAACCTGCGCGACGACAACCTGCTGGAACGGATACGCCGTCTCCAGGCCGACTTGGGCGTGGCCCCGGGCCTGTTCGAGATGGAGCTCACCGAGAGCACGGTGATGGAGGACGCCGAGTTCGCCCTGCGGGTACTGCACGGCCTGCGCGACACCGGCATTCCCCTGTACATCGACGACTTCGGCACCGGCTATTCGTCCCTCGCCTACTTGCAGAAACTGCCGGTGGACTACATCAAGATCGACCAGTCCTTCGTGCGCGGCATGGACAGCAAGGACTGCGCCTGCATCGTCCGGTCCACCATCGACATGGTCCACGACCTGGGCCGCAAGGCCGTGGCCGAAGGCATCGAAACGCGGGAAAGCTGGGACCAGCTGGCCCGGCTGGGCTGCGACTACGCCCAGGGCTACTTCATCGCCCGGCCGATGCCCGCCGAAGAATTTCCCGCCTGGGTCGAGGCGTTCCGCCCGCCGGCCGATTCTCCCCAGGAACACGCCCCGGCGGGACGCCAGACGACGCTCCATTGACACCGGCAGGCACCATCAGCGCTTCGGCGCCCGACCCACTGCCAACAAAAAAGCCGGGAGCATGCCTCCCGGCTTTTTCTATGGCGCGGCCCGCCGCTGTCCTGCTTGTCCCACTTGTCTCGCCTAGTGACCGCCCCGCCCGCCGGCCCGCTCAGGCCGGGGTGACCGGCGCATTGCCCAGCGGCCGGCGCACCGGCGGCGGCACGGGCTTGACGGCGGGCATTTCCTCCAGCCGCACCAGGGCCAGGGACAGGTTGTCGCCCTCGCCACGGCCGCGGCTGCGCGCCCGGCGCATCAACTCGCCCGCCGCGTCCCGGGCCGACTGGGCAGCGATGATGCCGCCCATCTCGGCCTCGCCGAAGTAGCCCCACAGGCCGTCGGAACAGATCAGGAAGGCGTCCCCCGCCGCCAGGGACTCGCAGCTGCCCACGTCCACCATGGGCGCCTCGCGGCCCCCCAGGGCGGTGAGCAGCACGTTGCGGTTGGGGTGGAAGGAGGCTTCTTCCTCGCTGATGGTGCCGTCCCGCACCAGCCGGCCCACGTAGGAATGGTCGTCGGTGCGCTGGCGCAGCTCGCTGCCGCTGAACCAGTAGAGGCGGGAATCGCCGCAATGGGCCCAGGTGGCCCGGGTCGGTTCGAGCAGCAGCAGCACCCCGGTGCTGTGGGGGTCCTTCTCGTTGATGAAGCGGCCGGCCCGGATCAGGGTGTGGGCCTCGTCGAGGATGGTGCGCAGCAATTCCTCGGGCGTCTCTTCGCTGGGGGCGTAGCCCTCCAGGCACTGGCGGGCGGTGTGCACCACCTGCTCGGCGGCCAGGGCGCCGCCCTCGTGCCCGCCCATGCCGTCGGCCACCACCGCCAGGACCACCCCGCGCAGGCGCGGATGGGGCACCAGGGCCACCCGGTCCTGTTGCTCGTGGCGGTCGCCGATGTGCTGGGAGACGCAGACGTCTAACTGCAAGGGCATGGTCGGCGCGAAGGAGAGGAAGGCGGAGGAAGGAAGAAGGTTTGTGACCGATTTCTGACTAGCATAGCACGCTTCACCGCCGCCCCTCCCCCGCTTCCCGCCCGCTTCCCCCTACCCCGCCCCGGGGCGAAACTCCGCGCCAGTATTGGCTTTCCGGCCACCCCCCGGATTCCGCCCGGCATGTTTTCCCGGGCAGCCGGGGCGTACCGCCGCCTTCCCGGCCGTCAGCCTGCGCCGGTCATACCTCGCCCAGGCGCTCGTCGAGCAGTTCGATCCAGTGCCGCACCGGGGTGGCGGTGCCGGCCGCCAGATGGTTGAGGCAGCCGATGTTGGCGGTGACGATCGCTCCCGGATTGCCCGCCTCCAGGGCCGCCAACTTGTTGCTGCGCAGCTGGAGGGACAGTTCCGGTTGGGTCAGGGAATAGGTGCCGGCGGAACCGCAGCACAGGTGGCCGTCGGCCACCGGGGTGAGCGCGTAACCGGCGGCGGCGAGCAGCCGTTCCACCACGCCGCGAATCTTCTGCCCGTGCTGGAGGGTGCAGGGGGAATGGAAGGCCACTCTGGCCGGGGCCGCGGCAGCGCTCCCCGCGTCCCCGCCGTGCGCCTTGGCCAGGGCGGCGGCAATGGCCGCCTCCTCGCCGGCCACCACTTCGGCCACGTCCCGGGCCAGGGCGCTGACCCGGGCGGCCCGCTCGGCGTAGGCCGGGTCGTGGCGCAGCAGGTGGCCGTATTCCTTGACCTGGGCGCTACAGGCCGAGGCCGTCACCAGAATGGCCTCGGCGCCGGCCTCCACCGCCGGCCACCAGGCGTCGATGTTGGCGCGCATGTCGTCCAGGCCGCTGTCCTGGTCGTTCAGGTGGTAGCGCAAGGCGCCGCAGCAACCGGCCTTCTTCTCGCCCTCGCGGACGATGGCGATACCCACCCGGTCGAGCACCCGGGCAGCGGCGGCGTTGATGTTGGGGGCCAGGCCGGGCTGGACGCAGCCTTCGAGCAGGATCACCCGGCGGGCATGGCACTCCGGCGCCGGGCGGGCCTTGGCCGGTGCCGGGGGGCGCAGCTTCTCGGCCAGGGCCACGGGCAGGAAGGGCCGGGCCAGCCGGCCGGCCTTGAGCACCGCCTCGAAGGCCGCCCGGTTGGGCAGCACGGTGCGCAGCGCCCGGTAGAGCAGGCGCTGGCCGGCGGGGCGCGGCACCCGGGCTTCGACCACGCCGCGGCCGATGTCGAGCAGCCGGTGGTACTGGACCCCGGAGGGGCAGGTGGTTTCGCAGGAACGGCAGGTCAGGCAGCGGTCCAGGTGCAGGCGGGTCTTTTCCGTCACCTCCTGGCCTTCGAGCACCTGCTTGATCAGGTAGATGCGCCCCCGGGGCCCGTCCAGCTCATCGCCGAGGAGTTGGTAGGTGGGGCAGGTGGCGGTGCAAAAGCCGCAGTGCACGCACTTGCGCAGGATGGTGTCGGCCTCCCGGCCTTCCGGGGTGTCGCGGATGAAATCGGCGAGTTGGGTCTGCATGGCGGATGTCTCGTCAGGGCGTTCGGGTCGTCGGGCGCGGGCTTAGAAGTCGGGGTAGAGGCGCCCCGGGCCGAAGACGCCCTTGGGGTCGAACTCGCGCTTGAGGTTGCGGTTGAGCGCCGCCATGGCCGGGGACAGGGGCTGGAAGGCCCCGCCGGCGCGGACCTTGGCCTCGTCGCCGGCCCGGTACAGGGTGGCGTGGCCCCCGGCGGCCAGGACGGCGGCACGCACCTTGTCGGCGGGCAGATCGGCGGCCAGCCAGCGCAGGGCTCCGCCCCACTCCACCAGGGTTTCCCCGGGCAGGTCCAGGGGCTGGGCCGTGGAGGGCACCGACAGGCGCCACAGGGGGGTTCCCGCTGCGCCGGCCGACGCGAAGAAGGCGTGAGTCTGATCGCGCAGGGCCTGCCACAGGGCGCGCCCGGCCCCGTCGTCCACCGCCTCGCCGCCGAGCACGGCCCGGGCGGCGGCCACCGCCGCCTCGGCGCCGGAGAGGCGCACCCACAGGGCGCCGCCGTGCCAGGCGGTGGCCGAGATGGGCAGGGGCTGGCCGCCCCAGCGATTGACCCGAACGATGCCCTCGGCCGGGTCGCAGGCAAAGCGCAGGGTGGCCTCGGCCACCGGCACCGGCAGCACCTTCAGGGACACCTCGGCGATCAGCCCCAGGGTGCCCAGGCTGCCGGCCATCACCCGGGAGACGTCGTAGCCGGCCACGTTCTTCATCACCTGGCCGCCGAAGGTGAGGATGCGCCCCTGGCCGTCGATGATGCGGGTGCCGAGCACGAAGTCGCGCACCGCGCCGGCCTGGAGGCGGCGCGGCCCGGACAGGCCGGCGGCGACCACGCCGCCGATGGTGGAGGTGGGCGAAAAGCGCGGCGGCTCGAAGGCCAGCATCTGCTGCCGTTCCGCCAGCACCGTCTCGATCTCGGCCAGGGGCGTGCCGGCCCGGGCGGTGATCACCAGCTCGGTGGGTTCGTAGGCGATCACGCCGCGGTAGGCGGCGGTGGACAACACCTCGCCGTGCAGCGGGCCGCCGTAGAAGTTCTTGCTGCCGCCGCCTTCGATGCGCAACGGCGTGCCCGCCTCGGCGGCCTGGCGGATGCGGGCGGCGAAGCCTTCGAGGATGGCGTCGTAGGCCGCGGACGGGGGCGCGGATGGAGTAGCGGGGGTAGCGGTAATGGTCATGGTCGTGTCCGGAATCGGGTCGGTCGGCGGCATCAGAAGCGCGGCAGGTCGGGGAAGGGCATCTGGCCGAAGGAGACGCGCATGCGGCCGTACTCGGCGCAGCGGTGCAGGGTCGGGATGGCCTTGCCCGGGTTGAGCAGGCCGCGCTTGTCGAAGGCCCGCTTCACGGCGAAGAAGAAGTCCCGCTCGTCGCGGTTGAACTGGACGCACATCTGGTTGATCTTCTCGGCCCCCACCCCGTGCTCGCCGGTGATCGAGCCGCCGAATTCCACCGACTTCTCCAGAATTTCGGCGCCGAAGGCCTCGGCCCGCTCCAGCTCCCCCGGCTCGTTGGCGTCGAACATGATCAGGGGGTGCAGGTTGCCGTCGCCGGCGTGGAAGACGTTGGCGCAGCGCAGGCCGTATTTCTGCGACAGGGCGGCGATGGCGGTGAGCATCTCGGCCAGGCGCTTCCTCGGAATGGTGCCGTCCATGCAGTAGTAGTCGGGGGAAATGCGCCCCACGGCGGGAAAGGCGGCCTTGCGCCCGGCCCAGAACTTGAGCCGTTCCTCCTCGCTGCGCGACACGGCCATGGCCCGGGCGCCGCAGCGGTCGAGCACGGCCTTGACCCGGGCGATCTCCTCGGCCACCTCTTCCGGGGTGCCGTCGGATTCGCACAGCAGGATGGCCTCGGCCTCCAGGTCGTAGCCGGCTTGGACGAAGGGTTCCACCGCCAGGGTGGCGGGCTTGTCCATCATTTCCAGGCCGGCCGGGATGATGCCGGCGGCGATGATCGCCGCCACCGCGTCGCCGGCCTTGTTCACGTCGTCGAAGGAAGCCATCACCACCTGGGCCAGCTGGGGCTTGGGGGTGAGGCGCACGGTGACCTCGGTGACCACCGCCAGCATGCCCTCGGAGCCGATCATCAGGGCCAGCAGGTCGTAGCCCGGGGCGTCCAGGGCCGCCGAGCCGAATTCGACGACCTCGCCGCTGATGGTCACACCGCGCACCTTGAGCACGTTGTGCACCGTCAGGCCGTACTTGAGGCAGTGCACCCCGCCGGAGTTCTCGGCCACGTTGCCGCCGATGGTGCAGGCGATCTGGGACGACGGGTCCGGGGCGTAGTACAGCCCCAGGCTGGCGGCGGCCTCCGAGATGGCCAGATTGCGCACCCCGGGCTGGACCACGGCGGTGCGGGATGTGGCATCCATGGACAGGATCTGCTTCATGCGCGCCAGGGACAGCACCACGCCGTGGGCGTGGGGCAAGGCGCCGCCGGACAGGCCGGTGCCGGCGCCCCGGGCTACCACCGGCACCTCCAGCTCGTGGCAGATCGCCAGCACCGCCGCCACCTGGGCTTCGTCGGCGGGCAGGGCCACCGCCATGGGCACCTGGCGGTAGGCCGACAAGCCGTCGCACTCGTAGGGGCGCAGATCCTCGGCCTCCACCATCAGGCTGCCCTCGGGCAGGGCGGCGCCCAGGCGGGCGAACAGGGCGGCGCGGGCCACCGCGTCCCGGGCGAAGTCCCGGTCGGCGCCGGCGTAGTCGGGGGCCGGCCGCAGCGGGGGCGGCGCGTTGTCGTGGCTCATGGATGTCTCCTCCGGATTCGTGTCGTCATGGATTCAAGCGGGCCTGGCTCCGGCAAGCGGCGTCATGGTCCGGACTCCTGGCGCAGGCACGCCGCGGCCAGGTCGCTGGCGATGTCCTCGCCCAGGGCGATGTCGAGGCGGGCGGCGGTGGCCGACAGGTGCTGGAAACTGGCCGCCCGGGCCGCCGCCGGGTCGCCGGTGGCGATGGCGTCATAGATGGCCCGGTGCTCGTCCTGCAAGGCCTGGGTGCGGCCCAGGGCATGCTGTTCCGGGGCCCAGGAGAGGCGCCGGGATTCGGAGAACTGTTTGGACAGGAAGCCCACCAGGTCGCGCATCATGGGGTTGCCGGTGGCGGCGGCCACCGCACCGTGGAAGGCGTCGTCGTCCCGCCCCCCGTCGCCGTGGGCCGCCACCGCGCCGGCCATGCGCCCCAGGGCGGCGGCCATGGCCTTCAGGTCCTTGGGGCGCCGCCGCCGGGCGGCCAGCTCGGCGACGCCGATCTCCACCAGGGTGCGCAATTCGAAGATGTGGGCAAGACGCTCCCGGGCGCCACGCCGGTCCTGGTCGGCGGGCACGTCGAAGGCCAGCCGGCTCGGGGTGTCGGCCACGAACACGCCGGCCCCCTGGCGGGAAATCACCAGCCCGTCGGCCTTCAGGCGGGCCACGGCCTCCCGCACCATGGGACGGGAGACACCGAACTCGGCGCACAGGTCCTTCTCGGTGGGCAGACGGGCCCCGGGGGCCAGGTCGCCGCTACGGATGCGCCCGGCCAGGGCCAGGTGCACCGCCTCGGAGCGGCGGGTGCCGGCGGATTCGGGAGCGGAAAGGGGATCGGGAACGGCGACGGCCATGGATGAGCAACTTGTCTGACAAGTTGCTCATTTCAGCACGTACTTACGATTACGTAAACACCAAAAAGGCCAGAGCCAAGCCCCGCGCCCGGCCACGGATGGGCAGCCCCAGCCGCCCCGCGGGCCCACCGGGGACCGGCGCAACCGCAGTAACCCGACTGCTGGGGTGCGGATCTACATCATGAGCGGCGCCGGCTCAGCCGGCCTGGGGCGCCAGGCGCCCCCGGGGCTGGTCGATCCAGTAGTCGGCCAACACCGCGCCGAGCCACATGGCCACCAGGGTGAGCCAGGACGTGAGGGCGAAGATGGCCGCGCCGGAGATGCCCGCCCCCACGGCGCAGCCGCCGGCGAGCATGCCGCCGAAGCCCATCAGCACCGCCCCGGCGATGTAGCGGCGCATCATCTCGCCGCCCTGGAAGCCTTCGAGCTTGAGTTCGCCGCCGCGCCAGGCGGCCAGGAAGGCGCCCAGCACCACCCCGGGCACCAGCCCGGTGTCGAAGCCCAGGGGCTTGGTCAGGGGGGCCAGCACCTGCATCAGCATGTCCGCCGAGGGGCCGGTGAACGACAGGCTCTGCACCGGCAGGGGTTCGAAGCTCTGGCCGGCCAGGGTGGCGGTGAACCACCAGGCGGCGGCCACCACCGCCCCCACCCCCACCGCCGCCAGGCTCATCGGCACGGACAGCCGGGCGCGGCGTAGCGCCACCCCGGCGGTGCCCAGCCACAACAGCCCCACCGCCAGGCCGCCGCCGTGGCCCAGGGAGGCCAGGGCGAGCAGGTCCCGGGCGCCGCCGTCCACGGTCCACCAGCCGGCCAGGGCGTTGCGCAGGGGAGCCAGGAGGCCGGACAGGGAGGCCTGGGCGGCCACGGCGAAGACCAGGCCGGTGAGCAGGGCGCGCAGGTTGCCGGTGGCGGCCACCACCAGCTGGCGGCTGGCGCAGCCCCGGGCCAGGATCATGCCGGCGCCGAACAGCAGCCCGCCGATCAGGGCGCCGGACAGGCTGCCCCGGGCGGCCAGCTGGCGCGCGCCGGATACGTCGAGCCAGCCGGCCAGGATCAGGGCCTGAGCGGCCACCACGGCGGTGGCGAAGGTGAGCAGCCACACCGCCACCCGGCGCGCGCCCTCGCTGCCTGGCGCCAGCCATTCGCCCCGGGCCACCGCCACGGTGGCGGCGCGCAGGCAGAAGCGGGACCGCTGGGCCAGAGCGCCGAACAGCACCCCGATGCAGGCGCCCCCGGCCACGGCCACCGGGCGCTCGCCCAGGGTTTCCAGCAATCCCCACCAGTCCATGCTCCACCTCGTCCCGGCCGGGCCGGGAAAATCATTACATTAGGAAATCATGATAATTCAGGTGCCGCCGTAGCGTTTGAGGTAACGCAAAGCGAGCGGCCGCAGCAGGTGGCCGCGCACCGGGACGCCGCTGGCGATACTTGAATTTTCTTCATGTATTGCAGCAGCAAGATCGCCAAGGTCCAATACTGGCGCGGACCTTCGTTTTTTCATCGGCCCGATGTATTAATTTTATTAATACATGGCCCGGCCGGCACGGCCGATGCCGCCCGCCGGCCGTGACGCGTCGAGGCCAGATCAGTCCGAGCGCGTCTAGGCATTCCCTGATACGTCCAGACGCCTTCAGGCGCGCCCCGGCCAGCCCAGGTCAGAGCACCAGGATGGCGCGGAAGTCGTTGACGTTGGTACGGGTCGGGCCGGTGACGAGCAGGTCGCCGGTTTCGTGGAAGAAGCCCCAGGCGTCGTTTTCGTCCTGCTTGACCAGGGCGTCCACGCCCCGGTCCCGGGCACGGGCCAGGGTGTCCGGGGTGACGACGGCGCCGGCGTTGTCCTCGGAACCGTCGATGCCGTCCGTATCGCCGGCCAGGGCCCAGATGCCCTCGGCGCCTTGCAGGGCGATGGCCAGGCCGAGCAGGAACTCGGTGTTGCGCCCGCCCCGTCCGTTGGGATTCTTGAGGGTGACGGTGGTCTCGCCGCCGGACAGCAGCACGCAGGGCGGCTGCACCGGCAGGCCGTGCAGGCGGCTGGAGACGGCCAAGCCGGCGAAGGCCCGGGCCACCTCCCGGGATTCGCCGGCAATGGCGTCGCCCAGGATCAGTGGCGTGACCCCGGCGGCCCGGGCCACGTTGGCGGCGGCGTGCAGACTCAGCATGGGCGCCGCCACCAGGTGGTAGTCGTGGCGGGCCAGGCGGGGGTCGCCGGGCTTGACTGACTCCGACTCGCCCTCGCCGGATTCGAGCAGGGCGCGCACCGCGTCGGGCACGTCGATCTCGTAGCGGCACAGGATGGCCAGGGCATCGGCGCAGGTGGAAGGGTCCGGCACCGTGGGGCCGGAGGCGATCACCGAGGGGTCGTCGCCGACCACGTCGGAAATGGCCAGGGTCAGCCCCGGTGCCAGCGATGCGGCGGCCAGCCGGCCGCCCTTGACCGCCGAAAGGTGCTTGCGCACGCAGTTGATCTCGTCGATGGCGGCGCCGCAGGCGAGCAGTTCCTTGGTGAGGGCCCGCTTGGTGGCCAGGTCGATGCCCGGCAGGGGCGCCGCCAGCAGGGCCGAACCGCCGCCGGAAAGGAGCACCAGCAGCCGGTCGTTCGGGGTGAGGGTCCGCACCAGGGCCAGCATCTCGGCGGCGGCGGCTTCGCCGGCGGCGTCCGGCACCGGGTGGGCGGCTTCCACCACGCGGATGCGGCGGGTCGGCGCACCGTGGCCGTAGCGGGTCACCACCATGCCGGAGAGGCCGGACAGATCGCCGTGCCAGTGCTTTTCCGCCCAGGCTTCGACGGCGGCGGCCATGGCGGCGGCGGCCTTGCCCGCGCCCACCACCACCAGCCGCCCCGAGGCGTGGGCCAGGGCGGTGGGATCGGGCAGGAAGCGATCGAGGAAGGGCGGCAGCACCACCGCCGGGTCGGCGGCGGCCACGGCGGCGTCGAACAGCTCGCGCAGCAGGTCGCGGGGAGAGGTCATGGCAAGGCTCCGGGAAATCGGGTCGGTGGCGGCGCCGGGAGGCATCCGGTTGGAGGGCGGAAGGTGCGGGGAATTCATTGGAATGATGCGGGAAAGCGGACCACCAAAGCACCAAGGACACCAAGGGGCACCACGCAACGACACGGCGACATCGCTTTGCCTTGGTGAAGCGTGGTGCCCCTTGGTGCCTTGGTGGTTCGCCTTGCTTTTACCATGCAGCGGGCAAGGCACGGATGCGGCACCCTCCCCGTTACGCTGTCGGCAACGGGCGATCCCGACGGCGGTAGGGGGCGAACCAGCCCAGGCCGGCCTCGGTGCTGGCAGCCGGCTTGTATTCGCAGCCGATCCAGCCGTCGTAGCCGAGGCGCTCCAGGGTGGCGAAGAGGAAGGGGTAGGCGATCTCGCCGCTGCCCGGCTCGCCCCGGCCCGGGTTGTCGGCCACTTGCAGGTGGCCGATGCGCGGCGCGGCGCCGGCCAGGCCGTATTCCAGGGTGCGGGCCAGGCCATATTCCAGCGTGCGGGCCAGGTTGCCCTCCATGATCTGGGCGTGGTACAGGTCGTACTGGACGCGGACGTTGGCCTCGCCGATCGAATCGAGCAGGGCGAAGGCGGCCCGGGGCGAGTCGAGCCAGTAGCCGGGCATGTCGATGCGGCTGTTGATCGGCTCGATCATCAGGGTGATGCCGTCCGCCGCCAGGACGCGGGCGGCGTGGCGGATGTTGGCCAGGTAGGTGGCGCGCACCGCCGCCGGATCGGCGCCGGCCGGAGGAATGCCGGCCATGGCGTGGAGCCGAGTACAGCCGAGGACTGCGGCGTAGCGCCGGGCCAGGTCCAGGCCGGCGCGAAAATCCGCCTCCCGCCCGGGCAGGGCCGCCAGGCCCCGCTCGCCGCCGGCCCAGTCGCCGGCGGGCAGGTTGAAGAGGGCCTGGGTGAGATCGTGGGCCGTCAGCCGGGCGCGGATTTCCTCGGCGGCGACGTCGTAGGGGAACAGGTACTCGACCCCGGCGAAACCCGCTTGGGCGGCAGCGGCGAAACGGTCGAGAAAGGGCCGGTCGGCGAACAGGAAGGTCAGGTTGGCGGCGAACTTGAGCATGGCGGCTGGCGTGGTCTGAGCGGGCGGCCGCGCCGCCCCCGGCCGGCACGGCAACAGCCGCGGGCGGCACCGGGCGGCGCGAGTCGCTATAATCCCGAGTGTTTTCGTCAACCATCAACGAAGGTCAGGATTAGATCATGGGCAACCGTCTTTCGAAAATCGTCACCCGCACCGGCGATGCCGGTACCACCGGCCTGGGCGATGGCTCCCGGGTGGACAAGGACAGCCCGCGCATCGACGCCCTGGGCGAGGTGGACGAGCTCAATTCCCTGGTTGGCGTGCTGCGCGCCAGCGCCCTGCCCGCCGCCATCGAGGCCCGGGTGCAAGAAGTGCTGTCGGTGGTCCAGCACGACCTGTTCGACCTGGGCGGCGAGCTGTGCATCCCCGGCGCCACCGCCGTGAAGACCGAGCAGGTGGCCCAGCTCGAAGCCTGGGCCGAGGAGTTCAACGCCAGCCTCACCCCGCTCAAGGAATTCATCCTGCCCGGCGGCACCCTCGCCGCCGCCCACGCCCACCTGGCCCGCACCGTGTGCCGCCGCGCCGAGCGCAGCGTGGTCCGCCTGGCCCACCACGAAGCGGTGTCCGACCAGGCCCGCCAGTACCTGAACCGTCTCTCCGACCTGCTCTTCATCCTCGGCCGCAGCCTGAACAAGGAGGCCGGCGGCAGCGACGTGCTGTGGCGCCACAACCGGGGGCATCAGGGCTGACGCGCCCTGGGCGCCGTTCGCTGGCGGCACGGCGCCCGATTTTCCCTGCCCGAGGCGTCGCCGGGAAACGCCCGCTGTGCCCCTGGATGGAGGTCATGTGGGCCCCGATCGAATACTTCCGCGTCCCGCCTCCCGCCTCCCGCTTTCCTTCCTGCTTCCTGCTTCCCGCCTCACCGTTGCCTGCGCCGGACATTGAGTGCCGGCGCCGCCTCTGTCTCTTCTGGCCGAGGCGCGGCATGACCAGCGGGGCGCTCCGCCGTCCGGCGGCGCCATCCCCAAGCCTTCCCGCTTTCCCGACACTCAGGGCAACTCCCCGCAAAGCGGCGCCAATCCCGCATTCCGGCACCCCTGGCCGGAGATCGGCGCGTGGCGCGGCATTCCACGCCCCCTATCCGGAAACCCAATAGGGGCGCGGGGTTTGTACAATGCGCCGCCGCCGTGGGGGCATGGGGAAGTGTTCGGATCGGCACTGCGCCCGCCCTCCCCCCTGCCTCCCTGCCACTCCCGCACCGCCATTCCCGCGCACGGCCGGAATGGGGGCAATTGCCCACCCCAGGAAACCGCCTTGTTCGAACTCCTCAACGTCCTGTACCTCGGCGCCACCGTCGCCGCCCAGAGCCTGACCATCGTCGCCAATGCCACCAGCGACATCCCGTTCCAGGAGGGCGTGCGGGTCTACGCGGTGCGAATGAAGCAGCAGGCGCCGCTGTGGGCCGACCACTGCCTCTACGACGGGGTGATGGTCGAGTTCGCCCGGGACTGGGAAGAGGTGCAGCCCATCACCGGCGTGGTCCAGCCCCCGGCGCCGGACAAGCCCGTGGGCTACGCCCTGATCCTCACCGCGGAAAATTGCCCGGACAAGCCGGAGCACAAGATCTTCAGCACCGGCGAGCGCTTCTTTCCCCTCTTCGGCAGGCGCTACGTGATCCGCGACGGCAACCGCATGGACACCCTGGACTACGCCACGGCCCGGGAGGAGCTGCGCCCGAAATGGATGCCCCAGGTGCTTCGGACCCTGGCCGCCGACGCCGGGAACAACCCGGTCGCCCGGGACTTCCTGGCCGAGATGGAACGGCGCGAACAAGCGGCCGCACCGCGCCAGCAAGGCAGCGCGGCGCCGGAGGCCGCGGCGGACCAGGCGCAGTAAGGGGAACGGAAGAACAGAAGGGGAGAAAGCAGCAGGCGCCCGCCAGGGCGCCTAGAAAGCCGACGACGTCGGCAGTACCGCTGCAATTGGTACGGCCTCGGCGCGAACCACGCCGGCGCCGGGCCGGTTCAGCCGGCGACTTGGGCCAGTACGCCGGGCAGGCTGTTCAGGTAGCCCGGCAGGTCGGCGGCGGCCAGGGGCTTGCTGAAGAAGTGGCCCTGGATTTCCTGGCAGGCCCGGTCGCGAAAGAAACCGGCCTGGTCGGCGGTTTCCACCCCTTCGGCCACCACCTTCAGGTCCATGCGCTGGGCCATGGAGATGATGGCGTCCACGATCACCGCGTCGTCCTTGTTCTCGGTGACCTCGGAGACCAGGGAGCGGTCGATCTTGAGGGTGTCCACCGGCAGGCGGCGCAGCACGTTGAGGTTGGAATAGCCGACGCCGAAGTCGTCCAGGGTGATGCCGACGCCGAGCTTCTTCAGGTCGGAGAGCACCAGCAGGTTGCGTTCCCCGTCCTGCATCAGCACCTGCTCGGTGAATTCCAGCTCGAAGTATTCGCCGGACACGCCGGCCTCGGCCAGGATGCGGGCGAAGTTGGCGGCAAAATCCGGCTGCTTGAGCTGGGCGGCGCACAGGTTGATCGACACCCGCACCGGGGGCAGCCCGGTGCCGCTCCAGACGGACACTTGCCGGGCGGCCTCGGCCAGCACCCACAGGGACAGGGGCACGATGAAGCCGCTTTCCTCCGCCAGGGGGATGAAGTCCCGGGGCAGCAGCAGGCCCCGCTCCGGGTGGTGCCAGCGAATCAGGGCCTCGACGCCGAGCAGGCGGCCGGTGGGGTTGTCCACCTGGGGCTGGTAGAGCAGTTCGAATTCGCCCCGCTCCAGGCCCTGGCGCATGTCATGCTCCAGGGACAGGCGCGACAGGGCGCCGGACTCCAGCTCGGGGCTGAAGAACTGGAAGTTGTTGCGCCCCACGCTCTTGGCCCGGTACATGGCCAGGTCGGCGTGGGTGAGCAGGGTGTCGGCCAGTTCGCCGTCGTTGGGGAAGCAGGCGATGCCCACGCTGGCGGAAATGGACAGGTCGTCGCCCTTGTGGCGGAACGGGCGGGCCAAGGCGGCCACCACCTTTTCCGCCACCCGGCCGGCGTCCTGAGGCGTGCGCAGGGCGGGCAGGAGGATGACGAACTCGTCGCCGCCGAGGCGGGACACGGTGTCCTCGGCGCGCACGCAGGACAAGAGGCGCCGCGACGCTTCCTGGAGCACCTGGTCGCCGACCTTGTGGCCCAGGGAATCGTTCACCAGCTTGAAGCGGTCCAGGTCCGTGAACAGCACGCCCACGGTCTCGCCGGCGCGGCGGGCGTGGATCAGGGCCTGCTCGAAGCGGTCGGAGAAAAGCACCCGGTTGGGCAGGTCGGTCAGGGCGTCGTAGTGGGCCAGGTACTGGATGCGGGCCTCGGCCTCCTTGCGCTCGGAGATGTCGGTCCAGGCCACCACGTAGTTGCTGATGCGACCGTCGGCGTCGCGCACCACGTCCACGCTGCGCCATTCCGGATACAGTTCGCCACTTTTGCGCCGGCTCCACAGTTCGCCGCGCCAGTGGCCGGTGTCGCGCACGGTGCGCCACAGGGCTTCGAGAAAGGCTTCGCCCTCGATGGCGCCGTCCAGGTCGAGCACGTGCAGGCCCAGGACTTCGCTACGCTCGTAGCCGCTGATGCGGGTGAAGGCGTCGTTGGCGTCCACCACGGTCAGGTCGGCATCGGCGATGAGAATCGCCTCGCTGCTGGCGGCGAACACCTGGGCGGCCAGTTTCTGGCGGGATTCGAGGGCGGCGGTATAGGCCAGGGGGCCGAGCACACCGAGCAGGCAGTCGACCTGCACCGGCTTCAACACGTAGCGGTCCACGCCGATCTCGATGGCCGCGATCAGGGCGTCGGCCTCGGAATGGCCGGTGGCGATCACCACCGGCGTGGCCGGGCTTTCGGCCTTGATCGCCCGGGTCAGGGCCAGGCCGTCCAGGCCGGGCATCACCAAGTCGGTGATGACCACGTGGGGGCGATGCTCGCGGAAGCGGGCCAGCCCCTCTTCCCCGTTGCCGGCCTCGATCACCGCGCCGACCCGCTTGGCCAGCGGCAGGGCCAGGGAAGCGCGGATCACCGGATCATCCTCCACCAGCAGCACGGTCAGGGACTGCAATGGGTCGGCCACCGGCGCGATGGCCAGGGGGACCTCGTCGGGGGAGGGTGGGGGCTGGGGAACGGCGTTCATCGCATCAGGAGTGCAGCCGGGCCGGATATAAAGGGCATGATTTTATCCTTTCGACATGTCGCCCGCCAGTCACCCCTGACGAACGGCATAGCCAGCCCGGAATCGTATTCACGCCAGCAGCCAGACCACCGCCGCCAGCCACAGGGCGCCGGTGACCAGCAGGTGGGGGTCGAGGATCTCGGTGGTCGGGTCGCCGCCGCCACCGCGCCGGTGCAGCAGGAACAGGTAGCGGAAGATGCCGTACACCACGAAAGGCACCGTGTAGACCAGGTAGCGGGTGCCGTGCAGGGCCACGGTCTCGGCGCTGACGGTGTACAGGCTGTAACTGACGATGGTAGCGGCGGCGCAGATGGCGATGAGCTGGTCGAGCAGCACCGTGTCGTAGTCGTTGAGCACCTTGCGGTGGCTGCCGGCCTCGTCCTCCAGGGCGTTCAACTCGGCCCGGCGCTTGGCGAAGCCGAGGAACAGGGTGACCATCAGCCCGCACAGCAGCAGCCAGTAGGACGGCACGATGCCGATGCCCTTGGTGCCGGCCAGGATGCGCAGCATGAAGCCGGCGGCGATGATCGACACGTCCAGCACCGGCACGTGCTTCCAGCCCAGGGAATAGCCCAGGTTGAGCCCCAGGTAGGCGGCGATGACCAGGAACAGGGGGCCCGACACGCTGGCGGCCAGGGCCAGGCCGGCGACGGCGCAGGCCAGCCCCAGGGCCAGGGCGGCGCCCGGCTGCACAGTGCCGGCGGCCAGGGGGCGGCGGCGCTTGCGCGGGTGAAGCCGGTCCTGCTCCCGGTCCATGTAGTCGTTGCCCACGTAGATGCTGGACGCCGCCAGGGAGAAGGCGGCGAAGGCCAGCAGGGCGGCGCGCAGCAGGTCCGGCTGGCCCCAGCTGTGGGAGAACAGCACGCCGACGAAGACGAAGCCGTTCTTCACCCATTGCTGGGGGCGCAGCAGTTGCAGGTAGGGGCGGAACATGGTCGGCGCCCGGTCAGCGGCAGGTTTCGCCGGGGAAGTACTTGTCGGCGAAGTAGCAGGCGCTCATCGGCAGATAGGCCGGCACCCGGTACCAGCGGTCCTTGACCTGGCGCAGCACCGTGTCCCGGTAGGGCTCGTAGCGGAAGCCCTGGCCGAGCACCAGATAGAAGGTCACCCCGTCCAGATCGAACTGCTTGAGCTCGACGCGGCGGAAATAGGGGCGGTAGTCGTCCAGGTTGGGCTCGGACTTGCGCACGGTGAGGATGTTCTTGCCGTCCAGCTCGCGGAAGTCGGTGTAAATGTCGTCGTGGCGGGCGTGGGACGAGCCCGGGCCGAAGACGATGAAGTAGCGCTGGGCGTCGTAGCCCAGGGTCACGGCGTTGGAATAGCCATCGCTGGCGAAGACGTAGTCGGCCTCGTAGGGCTTGAGCTCGGCCAGCAGTTCCTGGGACTTCACCGTCAGCACCACCCCGTCGTACCACTTGGTGGACTTCCACCAGCTGATCGGCGCCTCCACCACCACCCCCAGCACCACCATATGCACCAGGGCAAAACCGGCCAGCCAGCGCGACAGCCGGGGCAGGCGCCCGTCGGGCAGGCCGCAGGCGGCGGCCACGGCGAGCAGCGGGGCGAAGGACAGCAGCCAGTGCAGACCGATGGTCTTGCCCACCGACATCAGGCCGAACAGGACGAAGGGAATCAGGGCCAGCCAGTACAGGGCGCGCACCCCGGCGTCGCGCCGCCCGGCCTCCAGCACCGCCCGGGTGTCGCGCCACAGGAAGGCCACCAGGAAGGGGGTGAGCACGTAGAGCAGGGTCACCGCGTAGGTCACCGGGTGCTGCCAGCTGATGCCCGAATTATTGCCCTCGTGGCGGTTGAAGGCGTTGAACATCACGTTGGCCCAGCCGTGGCCCTGGTTGTACCAGATGTTGAGGATCGGCCCGGGCAGGGCGAACAGCACCAGCAGGAACAGGCCGGCCCAGCGCTTCTCGTCGCGGCGCACCGCCACGGTGTGGATCACGTAAGCCACCCCGAGCAGCACGGCGAAGTATTTGGAGAGGAAGGCCAGGGCAAGGAACAGGCCGGCGGCGGCATGGCTCGCCAGGCATTGGCGGCGCAGGCCGGTGACGTAAGCGGTGACCGACAGCACCGACCAGAAGATCAGGGGGATATCGGTGGTGATCAGCACGTTCACCACCGAGGCCGGCATCAGCAGGGTGAACAGGGCGGCGTAGCCGGCCCGCTCCTCCCCCGCCGGCCGGGCCAGGGTCCAGGCGCAGGCCGCCACCGGGATGGGCAGCAGCAAGGCCGGCAGGCGGATGGCCCACTCCGCGTGGGAAATCTTGAGCAGCAGGGCGATCCACCACCCGACCATGGGCGGGTGGTCGTAGAAGCCCCAGTCCGGGCGCACGCCCCACCAGTAGAAATAGGCTTCGTCGCCGGTGATCGGCAGTTTCCACGACAAAAAGCCACGGAATACGTAGAGCAGGACCAGCCCCAGCCAGACGGCCGGAGATGCCAGGGGGTTGGCGGTACGGAATGGAGTGGTCACGGGCGAGGAAGACAGAAACGGGTTCGGACGGGATTCGGATAAACGAAACCGGACCGGGGCGGCCTGCGGTGCAGGTCCGGCCGGTCCGGTCCGCGCTCGCCGCTCCCGGCCGGGCCGGGGAACGGAAAAACTGCGGGATACAGTGCGATGCGGGGTGCTACGGGGTACTGCGCCCCGCCAGCCGGGCGAAACGCCGGACGGCGGAGCCCGTGGGGCAAGATCAGGCGCTCGCCTCCACCAGGCGGCGGGCGCGCACGGCGGCGGCCAGCTGCTCCAGGATGGCGGCGCTGTCGTCCCAGCCGACGCAGGCGTCGGTGACGCTCTGGCCGTAGGTCAGGGCCTGGCCCGGCACGTGGTCCTGGCGCCCCTCGACGATGTTCGACTCGACCATCACGCCGATGATGCGCTCCTCGCCGCCGGCCAGCTGGGCGGCCACGTCGGTGCTGACGTCCATCTGGCGCTTGTACTGCTTGCTGCTGTTGCCGTGGGAAAAATCGACCATCACCCGGGCAGCCATGCCGGCGGCGGCGATGTCCTTGCAGGCCACGTCCACGCTGGCGGCGTCGTAGTTGGGCGCCTTGCCGCCACGCAGGATGACGTGGCAGTCCTCGTTGCCCAGGGTGGAGACGATGGCGGTGTGGCCGGACTTGGTCACCGACAGGAAATGGTGCGGGCTCTGGGCGGCGCGGATGGCGTCCACGGCGATCCGGACGTTGCCGTCGGTGCCGTTCTTGAAGCCCACCGGGCACGACAGGCCGGAGGCCAGCTCGCGGTGCACCTGGGATTCGGTGGTGCGGGCGCCGATGGCGCCCCAGGCGATCAGGTCGGCGGTGTATTGCGGGGTGATGGTGTCGAGGAACTCGGTGGCGCAGGGCAGGCCCAGTTCATTGACGTCGAGCAGCAGCTTGCGCGCCAGGCGCAGGCCCTCGTTGATGCGGAAGCTGCCGTCCATGCGCGGATCGTTGATCAGGCCCTTCCAACCCACGGTGGTGCGCGGCTTCTCGAAATAGACGCGCATCACCACCAAGAGGTCGTCCTGGTGCTGGCGGGCCAGGGGTTCCAGGCGGCGGGCATAGTCCAGGGCGGCGTCGGTGTCGTGGATCGAACAGGGGCCGACCACCACCACCAGCCGGTCGTCGGCGCCGTGCAGGATGCGGTGGATGCCCTGGCGGGCCTGGTAGGTGATCTGGGCCGCCCGGTTGCTCAGGGGGTATTCGCGAAACACGTGGGCCGGCGGTACCAGTTCCTTGATCTCCTTGATGCGGACATCGTCGGTGACCGGCTTGGACGCGTTGCCGGCGGAGGTGTGGGCAAGGGCGGCGGAGTGGAGCGACATGGCGGTGATCCCGGAAAAAAGCGCGTTCTTAGCGAGAACGGCGCGGCGCGAACGGCGGGGAAACGTTCGATTCTACCGGAGCCGGGCGGCCTCGGGGCAGCCCCCCGGCATCGCCGGCCGCCCGGTTCTATACTGCCTCCATGGATCGCCCCGACCGCCGTCCCCCGCCACCGCCTGCCCAAGACCCCGCGGCACCGGCCCGCCCCGCCCCCCGGGGCCGGGGCAGCGCGGCCAACGTCGCCGGCCGTTTCGACGCCTGGCAGCGGGACCGGCCGGACGAGGTGGTGGAAGCCGATCGGGTGGGCCGGGAGCAGGCGCCGGACGAGGCGCCCCTGCTGCCCGACCCGCGCACCCGGCTGCTGATCGACACGGCCCGCACCGTGATTGCCCGCAACGAGTCGCCGGACCTGCCCTTCGACCGATCCATCAATCCCTACCGGGGCTGCGAGCACGGCTGCATCTACTGCTACGCCCGGCCCAGCCACAACTACCTGGGGCTTTCGCCGGGCCTCGACTTCGAGACCCAGATTTTCCACAAGCCGGACGCCCCGGAGCTGCTCGCCGCCGAGCTGGCCCGGCCCGGCTACGCCTGCGCGCCGATCGCCCTGGGGGTCAATACGGACGCCTACCAGCCGGTGGAACGCCAGACCCGGCTGACCCGGCGCATCCTGGAAGTGCTGCTGGCCTGCCGCCACCCGGTGTCCCTCATCACCAAGAGCGCCCTGATCGAACGGGACATCGACCTGCTCGCCGCCCTGGCGGCGGAAAACCAGGTGACCGCCGCCGTCTCCCTGACCGGCCTATCGGCCGAACTGGCGCGCCATCTCGAACCCCGAGCCGCCTCGCCCCAGCGGCGCCTGGCGGCGATCCGCGCCCTGGCCGAAGCCGGCGTACCGGTGGGGGTGTCCTTCGCCCCCCTGATCCCCGGGCTCAACGACCACGAACTGGAAAAGGGCCTGGAGGCGGCCCGCCAGGCCGGCGCCGCCTGGGCCCACTACGGCGTGCTGCGCCTGCCCCATGAGGTGGCGCCCCTGTTCGAGGACTGGCTGGCGCGCCATGCCCCGGGCAAGGCCGCCCGGGTGATGGCGGTGCTCTACGACATGCGCGGCGGCCGGCGCAACGACCCGCGCTTCGGCCACCGCCTACGCGGCCTGGGCCATTACGCCGAGCTGATGGGGCAGCGCTTCCGCCTCGCCCGCAGGCGGCTCGGCTTCACCAGCCCGCCGCCCCTGGATTGCAGCCGCTTCATCCCGCCGCCCCAGCCTCCCCAGGCTGCTGTGCCGCCCCGTTCCGCCGCCAAGCGCCGCCGGGCGAATGGGGAAGATTCGCAACTTTCCCTGTTCTGATGCCGCGAGCATCGCCCCAACCGGTTCCCCTCGGCCGGCTTTCATGCCAGCATGGCCGCCCACCATCACGCGGGGTACGGCCGGCCATGGCGAGCGACGACAGGAAAGCAGCGGGACAGGAACGCCTCCAAGAGGCCAGCCAAGACCGCTTCCGCCTGAGCGAAGGGGAAAAGGAACGGCGCCTGCAAACGGTGCGCGGCGCCCTGGCCCGCAACACGCCGCACACGCCAAACACTGGGGCACGGGCAGGAAGGCCGCCCGGGACCTCGACCCTGGCGGCCCTGTGTTTCGTCCTCGGCCTGGGCGCCCTGCTCTTCGCCTTCTTCCTCTGGCTGGGCAGCCCGGCCGTGCGCCAGGCCGGCGGGCAGATCGAGATCACCGTTCCCGCCGCCCCGGACGGGCACCACTACATCGACGGCCGGATCAACGGCCGGCCGGTCAGCTTTCTCATCGACAGCGGCGCCAGCGTCGTCTCGGTCAGCCAATCCCTGGCCGACCAGCTGGACCTCGGCCCCGGACGCAGCGCCACCTTCATGACCGCTGCCGGGCCGGCGGCCGGCCGCATGGTGGCGAGCCAGCAGGTGTCCGCCGGCGGCATCGGCCCCCTGCCCCTATCGGTCGGCGTCATGCCCGGCAGCCAGCCCATGGCCCTGCTCGGCCAGAATTTCCTGCGCCACGTGGAAGTCGTCCAGGCAAACCGGCGGCTGATCCTGCGCGGCCCTGGCCAGGCCCCGGCCGTATCCCCGGCCCGGGCCCAGTCCACCTGGGTCGCCCTGGGCGGCGTGGCGTTGCTCGCCATCGGCCTGGTGCTGCGGCATCGCGCCGCCTGAGCCTGGGCCGGTTGCCGGGCCAGGCGGCCAGCGGCGATGGGGTCAGCCGAAGGCCCAGCGCCAGGCCCCAGCGACGGACCGCCCGACCCAATTCGCCGCCCGGCGCACCATGGTCCCGGCCCGGTTGGCGAAATAGGCGGCCAGCTTGCCCAGCAGCCAGCCGCGCAGGCCCCAGCCCGTGGCATTCCCGGCCAGAAACGGCAGCCATGGATGGGCCGCGGCATGGCGGGCGACGAGCACGTTCTCGTACCAGTTCATGACGTCGGCGATAAAGCCGGCATCCCTGAACGTCGCCCAGGCGCCCCCTTCGTCCGTCACCAGGATTCGCGCGTAATCGAAGAGGAAGGTCTGGACCAGGTCCCGCAACTTCTGTTGCCGCGCGGCAATCGCCGCGGGCCCGACCGCAGGCACGGCGTTGATCTGGTCCCCCAGGCTCAGCATGGTGTCCACGTAGGCCCGCGTTCTCGCCGAGGCATTGCCCGCGACGCCGCCGGCATCCCGCACCACATTGACATGGTCGCGCTGCCGGCCCTGGGCATCCCAGTTGTGGGCAACGGGGGCGTTCCAGCCAGCCACGCCATGGACCCGGCCATTGACGTTCACCTGGAAGCCGGTGCCCGCCGCATTGCGACGCCGCTCGCGCCGCCTGGCCCGCCGCGAGATCATCGTGTCAGCTAGGTCGTGAACGCCCAGCTCGTGCGCCACCAGGGCGACGATTTCCCCGACGGAGGTGATGTCCAGGTACCACTTCCGGAGGGTGATTTCGATGTCAACACCGATCAGGTTGCTCCGCCTAGTCTCTGCCGGGTTGGGCACATGCTGGTCATCGACATGAACCATCACGTCGACACCTGCGGCGGGGCCCAAGGGCAACCCGGTCATCGCATTGATTAGTTCGTTGAATTTGGTTGCTGTATTTCCGGCCAAGGGCACGAGAGGGTTGGGCCAAGGCATCACCACGCGCTGCGCGACGTGTTGTATCCCATCTACCGACATTGCCTTCAGCATGCCCGGCAAGCCGGCGCGGGGAGTCATCGCCCGATGCTCCCCCGCTTCCGGCCCGAGCCGCTGCGCCACCCGCAGGCCCGCGGCAAGCGCGGCGTCGCCCATGGCATCCGCCTCCCGCTCCAGCCCCGGATCATCGTTCACACGGGCCCCGCCCTTCATCTGGAACGTGGGCTTCACCCGCCCCTGGGCCTGCTGCACCACGTGCCACGCCTCGTGGGGCAGATGCCTTTCCTGCCCCGGCGCCACATGGATGTCGGAACCTTGGGCAAAGGCCAGGGCGCTGAGCTGGGCGGGCTTGTCGGAGTTGTAATGCACCCGCACGCCGCCCATGGAGATTCCGGAAAGGGCCTCGATGCCGGCCTTGAGGGGGTCGGGCAAGCCGGTACGGTTGGGGCTGGCCGCCTCGCTCAAGGGGCTGGAACTGCGTACTTCGCCCCCGACTGCCCCCTCGGCCGTGAAGCGCCTCTGGAGAGGCACTTCCTCGTCGCCTTCGCCCACCCGTTGCGCCGGGAGCGCCTTGGGTTGCAGCGTCTCCTCCTCATCAGCCCCCTGGCGCTGCGCGACGGCCAGCCGTTCGAGGCGGCGGACCTGGGCGCCGGCATCGGCCCTGGCTTGCAAGGCGAGGCCCTGGGGAGATTTCGGGGAAAAGGGGGCGAACTGCGCATCCCCGGCCTGGCCGGCGGCTTGGAGTCTCCGAGCCATGTGGGACTCGGCATCGCTGGAACGACGGTCGGCAAAAGCGCTCATGACAACTCCTTTTGCAGGGTAAGCCAGCCGGACGAGGGCACGCTGCCATTCCGTCGGCAGGCCCGTGGGGCCAATATACCGGCAACATTATGCAAAAAGAGTAATTTTTACTGACTGGCTGTTCCACCGCCGACGAGCATCGCTCGTATCGGCCATCCCGGAATTGCACGGAAAGCCTGCGGCATCGGCGATCGGGGCAGGCACAGCGCAACCCACCCAGGCCGTGCTTATCAAAGCAGACGGAAACGGTGGGGCGAGAAAAGCTCAACGCCCAGGCGGCAAGGCAAACGCTGCATGGGCCACGCCTGCCAGCAAGCAGCCGTGCAGTCCTACCAGCGCCGGTAGGGCCAGCGCGGGAAGGGGGGGCCGTAGAAGGGGTCGCGGCAGACCAGGGTGCCTTGCTGGTAGCCCTGCTGGAAAATCTGCGCCTCGCGCTGCTGGACGTCCCGGCCCAGCTCCTGCTCGCGTTGCAGCAGGCGGCTGGCGCAGTCCGTCTCCCGGGCCGACTGGCGCAGGGCGTAGATGCCCTCCAGCACGGCCACGGGCAGGCCCTGCCGGGTCAGTTCGAGGACCTTGGCCGGGGGCAGGTCCAGGTCGCCGCCGCGCACCCGGGCCTCGCCGACGATCTCGTCCACGCTCTTCTTTTCCTTGACCCGTTGCTTGACCTCGTCCCAGGTCATGGGCGGCTTGGGCGGCACCGGCGGGGGGGCCGGGGCGATCACCGTCTCGGTGCCGGCCCGGGGCAAGGCGGGGGTCGAAGGGGCAGGACTGGCGCAGCCCGCCAGCAGGACCACGCCAAGAACCAGCAGGGGCGCGGCTTTCGCGGCACACCCTCTGGAGATCCCCGACTGGCGCGGGGTTTGGCTGAGCGGGGTGGAATCGGCCATGGCTCAGGCGGTGCCGCCCACGGTCAGGCCGTCGATGCGCACGGTGGGCATGCCGACGCCCACGGGCACGCTCTGGCCTTCCTTGCCGCAGGTGCCGACGCCGGAATCGAGGGCCATGTCGTTGCCCACCATCTTGACGTGGGTGAGCGCGTCGGCGCCGTTGCCGATCAGGGTGGCGCCCTTGATCGGGTACATGATCTTGCCGTTCTCGACCCAGTAGGCTTCGCTCATCGAGAAGACGAACTTGCCGTTGGTGATGTCCACCTGGCCGCCGCCGAAGTTCACCGCGTAGACGCCCTTCTTCACCGACTTGATGATCTCTTCCGGCGACTTGTCGCCGGCCAGCATGTAGGTGTTGGTCATGCGCGGCAGGGGCAGGTGGGCGAAGGATTCGCGCCGGCCGTTGCCGGTGGGGGCGACGCCCATCAGGCGGGCGTTGAGGCTGTCCTGCATGTAGCCCTTGAGGATGCCGTCCTCGATCAGCACGGTGCGCTGGGTCGGGTTGCCCTCGTCGTCGATGTTGAGGGAGCCGCGCCGGTCGGGGATGGTGCCGTCGTCCACCACGGTGACGCCTTTGGACGCCACCCGCTGGCCCAGCTTGCCGGCAAAGGCCGAGCTGCCCTTACGGTTGAAGTCGCCCTCCAGGCCGTGGCCCACCGCCTCGTGCAGCAGAATGCCGGGCCAGCCCGGGCCCAGTACCACGGTCATGGGGCCGGCGGGCGCCGGGCGGGCGTCCAGGTTGGTGACCGCCTGGTGCACCGCCTCCCGGGCGTAGCGGTCGAGCATGGCCTCGTCGAAGTAGCCGTAGTCGAAGCGACCGCCGCCCCCGGCGTGGCCCTGCTCGCGCTTGCCGTTGTCCTCGACGATGACGGTGACGCCGACCCGCACCAGGGGACGCACGTCGGCGGCCAGGCGGCCGTCGGCGCGCATCACCAGCACCACGTCGTATTCGCCGGCCAGGGAGGCCATCACCTGGGTAACCCGGGGATCGCAGGCCCGGGCGAAGGCTTCGAGCCGCTCCAGCAGCTTGACCTTGGCTTCCGCCGGCAGGGAGGCCAGGGGGTCCTGGGCGGCGTACAGGGCGCGGCCGTCCACCAGGTTGCGGCGGCGCTGACCGGCGGCGACCCGCTTGTTCTGGCCGGCGGCGGTGATCGAGCGCACCGCGGCGGCGGCGTCGCTGAGGGCCGCCAGGCCGATGTCGTCGGAGTAGGCGAAGGCGGTCTTTTCGCCGGACACGGCGCGCACGCCGACGCCCTGGTCGATGTTGAAGCTGCCGGATTTGACGATGCCCTCTTCCAGGGCCCAGGACTCGGAGCGGGTGTACTGGAAGTACAGGTCGGCGTCGTCCACGCCCGGCGCGTTGAGCTGGGTGAACACCTTGTCCAGGGTGGATTCGGACAGGTCGAAGGGGGCCAGCAGCAGGCTGTCGGCGACCGCCAGGGGGTTGGCAGCGGCGGTGCGGGTGGCGGTGGCTTTCTTGCTCATGGAAACTCCAGATTCGATTCGGGCGGGATCGCGGATACAGAATCCAGCATCGGGCCCGGAAACAGCTTAGCGCAGGGGCGCGGCCGGCGCGCAACGGTATGTGACGGCGCGACCCGGCAGGCGGCCGCGTGGCGGGAAAAGACTCACAGCACCCGGTGCTTGAGGGCGGGCAGGCTGGCGCGCACCTCGGCCAGATAGGTGGGGTCGAAATCGGCGATCACCACCCCCGGGCCTTTCAGCTTGCGGTCCAGGATGTCGCCCCAGGGGCCCACCACCATGCTGTTGCCGTGGGTCTCCCGGCCGCTTTCGTGGCGGCCGCCCTGGCCCACGGCCAGCAGGTAGCACTGATTTTCGATGGCCCGGGCGCGCAGCAGGATTTCCCAGTGGGCGCGGCCGGTGGTCTCGGTGAAGGCCGCCGGCATGACGATCAGGTCCACCGGCTTGTCGTTGCCATCCACGCCGCCGGCCAGGCGCCGGTACAGCTCGGGAAAGCGCAGGTCGTAGCAGATCGACAGGGCGACCCGGCCGAAGGGCGTATCGAAGGCCACCGGGGTGTCGCCGGCCTCGATGGTGGCGGCCTCGTCGTAGCGCTCGGCGCCCTTCTGGAAGCCGAACAGGTGGATCTTGTCGTAGCGCGCCACCCGCTTGCCGTCCGGGCCGTAGGCGACGCTGCTGTTGCGCATCTTGTCCGGGGCGGAGGCCTCCAGGGGCACCGAGCCGCCGATCAGCCAGATGCCGTGGCGCGCCGCGGTCTCGGCCAGAAAGTCCTGGACCGGCCCGCCGCCGCCCTGCTCGGCGTCCTTCTCCCGGGCCGCCACCTTGTCGGCGTCGGAGGCCCCGATGATTGGGAAGTACTCGGGCAGGGCCACCAGGGTCGCGCCCTGGGCCACGGCCTCGGCCACCAGGCGGCCGGCGGTTTTCAGGTTGTCGGCGACCCGGGGGCCGGACACCATCTGCGCGGCGGCCAGGCGCACCGGCGCGGGGGAAGAAGCGGTGGAAGTCATTTTGCGTCCTTGCTGTCCTTGCTTTCGGCGGAAGGGGCGGCGCCCGGCGCCTCGCCATCGTGGGCGGGGAAGACGGCGGGGCGGCGCCCTTCCTTTTCGACCTTGGGATCAGCCCAGGTTCCGGTCACCCGGTAGTCGAAGGAAAACACCTTTTCGATCGGATTCTGCAACACCTTCTGCGCCAGGTAGGCGGCGGCGCCGATTACCGGGTTGACCACCGCCACCCCCAGGGCCACGGCGTTGGTCAGGGACGGCTGCACCGTCACCTTGAGATTCTGGGTTTCCTTGTCCAGATCCACCTCGCCGCCCAGCTTGATGCGCGCCGCCGGGCCGTCGATGAGCAGGTCGCTGGTGCGCGCCCGGCCCCGGTCCAGGGTCACGTCGCCGCTGATCGACTCGAAGGCGAAGCCCTCAGAGAAGATGTCGCGGAAATCCAGGGTGACGCGCCGCGGCAGGGCTTGCAGCGACAGCAGGCCGAGGAGCTTGCCCGCCCCCGGCTCGATCTTGGCGAACTGGCCCTTCTCCGCCTCCACGTGCAACTGGCCGGACAGGCTGGCCACGTCCAGGTCGGCGGGGCTGCCGACCCAGGACAGGCGCCCGGTCAGCTTGCCCTGGCCGCGCCGCACCGCGTCGGGCTGGCCGAGGCGGGCGAGGAACTTGCCGATGTCGGAGGCTTCCACCGCCACGTCGAGGCGGGTCTCGCCCCGGTCGGCGCCGGCAGGCGGGCGCCAGCGGCCGCTGGCGGCGATCTGGCCGTCGGCGCCGGACAGGGCCAGCCGGTCGATGCGCCAGGGCGGCGCCACGGCGGCGGCCCCGGAGGCGTTTCGGGCCTCGTTGGCGGCGCGCAGGTCGAGGCGGCCGAGGCGCCGGCCTTCATAGACGAAATTCTCGGCGGAAATATCCAGGGCCGGCAGGCGGGTCAGGGCATCTCCCTCGCCGGACAGGGCGCTCTTCACTTCCGACTCGGGCAGGGTGATCTGCTTGAAGCGCCCCACCAGACGGCCGTTGGGCAGATTGGCGCCGGGACCTTCCCAGGACAGCTGGCCGTCCACCTCCTTCGACGACAGCTGGGCGGCGAGGACCGGCGGCCCGTCGCCCCGGCCCGAAACGCCGCCGGCCTGGGGCTGGGCGCGCAGGGTGACGTCGTGGAAGCGCCGGCCGGACAGGATCAGTTCCGGCGTGCGCAGGTTGACCACCGTGGGCAGCGAGGCACCGCCGGCGCCACCATCCTTGTCGTCGTCGGCGAGACGCTTCCACTCGGCCACGTCGAAGCGCGGCACGGCGATCGACACCCCCAGCCCCCGGGCCGGCAGGGTCGCCGCCGCCCCTTCACCGATGGTCACCACGCCCCGCTCCAGGGGAGCGTCGGGGCCGGTGCGCTGCTGCAAGGTGACGCTGGCGACGCGGCCGACCTGGATCTTCAACTGGTCCAGGGGCGTGGTGCCGGGAATCCGGGAGCGCTCCACGTGCAAGGCCAGGACATCGGCGGCGGATTTGTTGAGGGGCGCCGGCAAACTGGAAGCGACGCCCTTCAAGTCGCTGTCCACCACCACCTCGGCGCTGCGCTTTTTCACCCGCACCTCCCCCCGGTAGGCGGCCTGGCCCGACAGGGCGTCGAAGAAGGGGCCCGGCAGCACGTCCTGCCACGCCCGCCGCGCCTCGGCCACGGTGGCGCTGCCGCGGAAGCCGACCCGCACCCGTTCCGCCTCGGAGCGGGCCTCCACGGTCACCGGGCCGCCCATGAACTGGCCGGTGATGGCGCGGATGGAAATGCCCTGGTCGGTAAAGGCGAGCTTGCCGTTGACCCGGGTCAGGGGCGGCAGGCCGGACACCACGGCGAGCTGGTTGTCGCGGAATTCGTACTGACCGGCGACGGTGGTGTCCGTCACCTTGCGCAGGGGCATGCGGATGTCCAGGTCCAGGCCGCCGTTGCCCTGGGCGCGCATGTCCTCGGTGAAGTGGTCGATGCGGTTGCCCACCGGGCTCTGCTCGACGAAGTCGAGGAAGGCGGCGGTGGGGCCCTCGGCCCGGCCCTTGATGACGAGCAGCTCTTCCGGCGCCTCCAGGTCGGGGATGGTCGCTTCCACCTGGGGCAGGCGAGCGGCCAGGATGTGGCCGTCCTTGGCGCGGATGGTCATGCGCTCGCCCTCGAAACGCAGGCTGCCTTCGATGCCGTCGATGGCGGGCCAGCCGTCGGCGTACTCCAGGCGGGCCTGGTGAATGTCGCCGGTGACCAGGAACTGGCCGCCGGCGTTGCCGCGGAAGGGGAAGCGGTCCAGGTCGCCCTTGAGCACGAGCCGGCCGTTGGTGGCGTGGCCGGCGGTGATGGCGCGGCGCAGCCAGACCCGGGCATCCTCGCCGACCGTGTTGGGCAGGTAGCGCCACACCGCGTCGCCCCGGGCCCGAGTCAGCTCGGCCCCCAGGTCGATGACGCCGCCGCCCTGGCCGGTGTAACGGTAGGTGCCCCGGGCACTGCCGGCGGCATCGGCGTTGGCGAAGGCCACTTTTTCCAGGGTCACGCCGACCTGGGCCGGCGCCCCGGCCCGGCGCTCCACGGTCCAGCCAATGGCCGCGCTCAACTGGTCGAAGGCCAGATCCGGATCGGGGAAGACCCGGGGCAGCAGCAGGTGGGCGCCATGGGAATCCAGGGTCAGGCGGCCGCTGTCCTGGCGCCCTTCCATCAGGCCGGACAGCCCGCTGGCGCCGGGCACGGCCCCCAGGGGCGCCATGCCGAGCTGCTCGAAGCGCACCCGGTAGCTGTAGTCGGCGGGGGCCTGGCCCTTGCGGTCGAGGCGCACCTGGGCCTCCCGCAGCAGCCCCCGGGGGCGGGCCTCGTCGAGCAGGGCCAGGGCCTGGTCGGGCAGGGGCAGGCGCCGCGCCAGGCGGGCCAGGCCGTCCAGTTCCAGGCGGCTGGCCGAGGCTTCCAGATAGGTGTCCTGGTCGTCCATGCGCCAGGCCAGGGTGAAGTCGGTGGGCGGGATCACCACCCGGCCGGCGGCGCTTTTGGCGGCGTCATGCTTGCCGCTCTCGCCGCGCTCCCCGGCATCCGGCGCGCTGGCGGCCAGGGTCAGGCCCCGGGCACGCACCTCCTGCAAAGGCAGGCCGTCCCCCAAGCGCCGGTAGCCGATCCGGCCGGCCAGGGCGTCCACGTCCAGGGCCGGCAGCCGGGGACTGACCCGCAGGTCCACCTCCGCCAGGCGCAGGTCGGCGGCGGCGGAGGCTACCGTGCCCCGGTCGAAGTCCAGCCACAAACGCACCCCGCCCCGGCCCCGGTGCAGTTCCAGGGGCAGGTCGAGCCACAGGTTCCAGGCCGCCAGGTCGGTGTCGTCCAGGTTGGCGTAGAGGGTGCCCTTCCAGGTCGACGGCCGGGTCAGGTCCCGGGTGGACAGGTCGCCGCGCACTTCGATGCGGCTCGCCACCCCGGCCGGCGGATCGGCGCGCAGGCCGAAGCGGTGGCGTCCGAAGGCCGACAGGCTGTTTTGCAGGCGCAGATCCACCCCGGCCAGGGCCAGGACCGGGGCGTTGCGCAGCCGGTCCTCCCAGACCAGGCGGGCCTGGCGGATTTCGATCAGATCCTGGGACAGTACCCAGTCGCTGGCGCCGCCCTCGTCGTTGTCGGCAGACACGGGCATGCCCGCCACCAGCAGCTTGCCGTCGGGGTCGCGCTGGATGTGCAGCTCGGGCGCGTCGATGAGCAACCGGTGCAGGTGCAGGGAAAGCAGGGGCAGGGAACGCCAGGCCACCACCGCCTCGACCCGGGGCAGGGTCAGCACCGGCCGGCCGGATTCGTCGGACAGGGTCAGGTCGGACAAGGTCACGCCGGGGCGCAGCCGCTCCCAGCGGGCTTCGATCTTGCCCAGGGTGACCGGACGCTTGAGGGCGCCGGACAGGGCCTGCTCGATCTGGGGGCGGAATTCCTCCACCCGGGGCAGGGCGTAGTAGCGCAGGAACAAGGCCACCGCCGAGAACAGCAGGATCGCCCCCATCGCCGCCCAGTACAGGGCCGCCAGCACACGGCGCATCGCCGGACGGCGCAACCTGGCGGTGCGCCGGTAGACCAGGCGGCGCAGGGCGGCCGGCTGCGGCGAGGGCGCGGAAGCGTCGGTATCGGGGCGGGGATCGGTCACGGTGGAAAAAGCGGGCGGGCTGGGCGGTGGCGGCGAATATGAAGGGCAGATGCGGAACGATCGGGAGGCTGCAGCAAGGCCAGCGGCAATACAGCCTTGAATCTGCGGGGAGCACGCCCTAGGATGCGGCTTTGCTCCGGCGGCACGACCAGGGGCGCCTTATGGCGCTCTCCGCCCCGCCGGCTGCGGCAGCCCGTCGCGGCCGGAGAAGGTTCCCCCAAGCGCCCCGCACCCCGCATCCTGCCTCGCCCTGATCAGTTCTTCATTTTACATGAACCCCACTCCCCTCCCCGTCTCCGCCTCGCTCCCCACCGCGTCTCCGTTGCCCCTCCCCACCGACTGGGCAAGCGCCCGCACCACCGCCGTCGCCCACAGCCGCTTTCTGGAACGGCTGCTGGGCGCCCGCCCGGGCCTGGAGGAGGCGGTGGCCGCCCGCTGGCAGGCGCCCCTCGACCGGGACGCCCTGGCCGAATGGCTGGCTCCCCGCCTGGCGGCGGCGGACGGCGACGACGCCCTCAAGCGCGAGCTGCGCGCCCTGCGCGCCTTCGCCATGGCCCACCTGGCGGTGCGCGACCTGACCGGCCTGGCGCCCCTGGCCGAGGTGGTGGAAACCATGACCTCCCTGGCCGAGGTGACGGTAAACGCCGCCCTGGCCTTCTTCCACGCCGGCCTGGCCGCCCAGCACGGTGAGCCCCGGGGCGCCGACGGCCAGGCCCTCACCCTGGCGGTGGTGGGCATGGGCAAGCTGGGGGGGAGGGAGCTCAACGTCTCGTCGGACATCGACCTGATCTTCGTCTATCCGGAGGAAGGCCAGACCGACAAGGGCCTCGACAACTACGACTTCTTCTCGCGCCTGGGCAAGCGGCTGATCAACGCCATCGACGATGTCACCGGCGACGGCCGGGTGTTCCGCGTGGACATGCGCCTGCGCCCCAACGGCGATTCCGGCCCCCTGGTGTGCTCACTGGATTCCCTGGAAAACTACTTCATCACCCAGGGGCGGGAGTGGGAGCGCTACGCCTGGATCAAGGGCCGGGTGATGAACGACCTGGGCCAGACCTGCCACGCCCAGGCCCTGGCCCAGGTGGTGCGCCCCTTCGTCTTCCGCAAGTACCTGGACTTCGGCGCCATCAACGCCATGCGCGACCTGCACACCCAGATCCGCCGCGAGGTGGCGCGCAAGGACATGGCCGACCACGTCAAGCTCGGCCCCGGCGGCATCCGCGAGATCGAGTTCATCGCCCAGGTGTTCCAGCTCATCCGCGGCGGCCGCGACTCCCAGTTGCAGGTCAAGCCGACCCTGGAAGTGCTCGCCCGCCTGGCCGAGCGCAACTTCCTCAGCCCCGACGCGGTGGCCGAGCTGACCCGGGCCTACGACTTCCTACGCCGGGTCGAGCACCGCCTGCAATGGTTCGAGGATGCCCAGACCCACCGTCTGCCCGGCATCGAGAGCGGCGGCGGCCAGGATCGGGCCCGCCTCGCCGCCTCCATGGGCTTTGCCGGCTGGGACGATTTCCTCGCCGTGCTCGACGACCACCGCCAGCGCGTCTCGCGCCACTTCGAGGCGGTGTTCGCCGACCCGGAAGGCAAGCGCCCCGAGTGCGAGGGCTCGGCGCCCCTGTGGCAGGGCGGCCTGGACGACGAGGTGGCGGCGGCCAAGCTCACTGCTCTGGGTTACCGGCGCCCGGCCGACACCCTGTCGCTGATCCAGCGCTTCCGCGCCGGCAGCCGCTACCAGCAGCTGCCCACCCAGAACCGGGAACGTCTCGACGCCCTGGCCCCGGGCCTGATCGACGCGGCGGCGGCGGCCAGCCAGGTGACCGGCGCCGAGGCCGACGAGACCCTGGCCCGCTGCCTGGCCTTTCTCGAAACCATCGGCCGGCGCGGCGCTTACCTGGCCCTGTTGCAGCAATACCCCCTGGCGCGGCAGAAGGTGGCCGAGCTGATCGGCGCCTCCCACTGGGCGGCGGACTACCTGAACCACCACCCGATCCTGCTCGACGTGCTGCTCGACCCGCGCCTGACCGAGGTGCGTGAGGATTGGCAGGCCGACTGGACCGCCTTCCGCGCCGAGCTGGCGCGCCATCTGGCCGACACCGCCGGCGACGCCGAGCGGCAGATGGATCTGCTACGCGAGGCCCACCATGCCCAGGTGTTCCGCCTGCTCGCCCAGGATCTGGCCGGCCTGCTCACGGTGGAGCGGCTCTCCGACAACCTCTCGCAACTGGCCGACATCCTGGTCCAGGCGGTGTTGGAACTGTGCTGGGGCTTCCTGCGTCAGCGCCACCGGGACAAACCGGCCTTCGCCGTGATCGGCTACGGCAAGCTGGGGGGCAAGGAACTGGGCTACGCCTCGGACCTGGACATCGTCTTCCTCTACGACGACCCGGCCCAGGAGGCCGAGGAGGTCTACGCCCGCCTCGCCCAGCGCATCAACACCTGGCTGTCGTCGCGCACCCCGGCCGGCATCCTGTTCGAGACCGACCTGCGCCTGCGCCCCAACGGCGACGCCGGCCTGATCGTCACCTCCACCGCCGCCTTCCGCGACTACCAGCTCAAGCACGCCTGGGTGTGGGAGCACCAGGCCCTCACCCGGGCCCGCTTCGTCGCCGGCGACCCGGCCCTGGGCGAAGCCTTCGAGGCCATCCGCGTCGAAGTGCTGCGCCAGCCCCGGGATCTCCAGGCCCTGCGCGACGAGGTGGTGGCGATGCGCCACAAGATGCGCGACAACCTGGCCACCGGCACAGATACCGAGTTCGACATCAAGCACGACGCCGGTGGCATCGTGGACGTGGAATTCATCGTCCAGTACCTGGTGCTCGGCTACGCCCATGCCCATGCCGAACTGACCGGCAACCTGGGCAACATCGCCCTCCTGAAGATATCCGCCGACCTGGGCCTGATCCCCGCCGACCTGGCCGAAGGGGCGCGCCGCGCCTACCGGGAATACCGCCGCCTGCAACACGCCAAGCGCCTCAACAACGCCCCCAAGGCGCGCATCGCCAAGGACTCGGTGGCCAGCCACATCGCCGCCGTGACCGCCCTGTGGCAGCATGTCTTCGCCGCGCAATGAACCGTTGCCGCCCCTGTGCGTCCTAATCGAACCGTCATTAAAACCGCGACAATAACCATGAACGCTCCCGCCCATCCCCACGCCCACACCTGGAAGTTCTTCCGCGCCGGCGGCTTCGATCAGGTCCGCCTCGACGCCGCCGCCGACCTGCTGCACCTGGAACAGCTCGACCAGAAGCTGTGGGTCGCCCTCTCATGCCCGGTCAAGGGCCTGGAGTTCGACGAAAAGACCCTGGCCCTGATCGACACCGACCACGACGGCCACGTGCGTGCGCCGGAGTTGATCGCCGCCCTGCACTGGGCCGGCGAGCGCCTCACCGCCACCCACCGGGAACTGCTCGCCCGGGGCGCCGCCCGGTTGCCCCTGGCGGCCATCGGCGACGACGCGGCCGGCGCCCCCCTGGCCGCCGCCGCCCGGCGCATCCTGGCGGTGCTGGGCAAGGCCGACCAGGAGGACATCGGCCTGGAGGAAACCCAGGGCCACGCCGAACTGGTGGCCGGCGCCCCCCTCAACGGCGACGGCGTGGTCACCGCCGCCTCCACCGACGACGAGGCCCTGAAGGCCCTCATCGCCGAGGTGATCGGCAGCGTCGGCAGCACCCCGGACCTGTCCGGCGAGCCCGGCGTCGCCGCCAACCTGCTCGAACGTTTCGTCGCCGACAGCGACGCCTGGCTGGCCTGGCAGCACACCGCCGACGCCGATCCGGCGGTGCGCCCCCTGGGGGATGCCACCGAGGCCGCCTGGGACGCCCTGGAAGCGGTGCGCGCCAAGATCGACGACTGGTTCGCCCGGGTCCGCCTGGCGGCCTACGACGAAGCCGCCGCCACGGCCCTCAACCCCTCCGGCGACGACTTCCGCCTGCTGTCCGCCACCGTCCTTTCCGCCCAGGCCGAAGGCATCGCCGCCCTGCCCCTGGCCAAGGTGGCCGCCCCCGGCGCCGCCGAGCCGGCCCTGCCCCTGGCCGCCGCCCTCAACCCGGCCTGGGCGGAACGCCTGGCCACCTTCGCCGCCCAGGTGGTGGCGCCCCTGCTCGGCCAGCGCACCGCCCTGTCGGCCAGCGACTGGCAGTCCCTCCAGGACAAGCTCGCCCCCTACGGCGCCTGGCGCGCCCAGGCGGTGGACACCCCGGTGGCTGCCCTGGGCCGGGAACGCCTCACCGAACTGCGCGACAGCGGGCTGCGCGACAAGCTGGCCGAGCTGATCGCCGCCGACGCGGCCCTGGCCCCCGAATTCGCCGCCTTCGCCGACGTGGACCGGCTGGTGCGCTACGTGCGCGATCTGGCCAAGCTGGCCCACAACTTCGTCTCCTTCCGCGACTTCTACACCGCCGTCGGCAACGAACGGGCTGCCGAAGTGGCCAACGGCAACGGCAATGGCAACGGGGTGGGCATCCAGCTCGGCAAGCAGCTGCGCGCCGTGTTCCAGGCCGGCACCCTGTTCCTCGACGGGCGCAGCTGCGACCTGTGCGTCAAGGTGGACAACGCCGACAAGCACGCCGCCACCGCCACCCTGTCGCGCCTGTGCCTGGTCTATTGCGAGTGCGTGCGCAACGGCGAAAGGATGACCATCGCCGCCGCCTTCACCTCGGGGGATTCGGACCAGCTGATGGTGGGCCGCAACGGCGTGTTCTACGACCGCAAGGGCCGGGACTGGGACGCCGTGGTGGTGAAGATCCTCGACCACCCGATCAGCCTGCGCCAGGCCTTCTGGCAGCCCTACCGCAAGGCCGCCAAGGCGGTCAGCGACGCCGCCCAGAAATTTGCCGCCACCCGTGCCCAGGCCCGGGACAATCAGATGGCCGCCACCGCCGTGGCCAACACCACCAAGACCCTGGAAGGCGGCGCCCCGCCGGCTCCGCCGCCGCCCCCGGCCTTCGACGCCGCCAAGTTCGCCGGCATCTTCGCCGCCATCGGCCTGGCCATCGGCGCCGTGGGCACGGCCATCGCCACGGTAATCACCGGCTTCCTCGGCCTCAAGTGGTGGCAAATGCCCCTGGCCGTCGGCGGCATCGTCCTGCTCATCTCCGGCCCGGCGGTGCTGCTGGCCTGGTTCAAGCTGCGCTCCCGCACCCTGGGGCCGATCCTGGATGCCAACGGCTGGGCGGTGAACGCCCGGGCCAAGATCAATATCCCCTTCGGCACCTCCCTCACCCAGCTGGCCAAGCTGCCCGAGGGCGCGGAACGCAGCCTGTCCGACCCCTACGCCGAAAAGAAGCAGCCCTGGGGCTTCTACCTGTTCATGCTGATCGTCGCCGGCGCCCTGCTCTTCTGGGTGGCGCGCAGCCTGAGCGGCGGCTGATCGACGCCGCGACAAACGAAGAGGCCGCTGGGAACACCAGCGGCCTCTTTGCTTTGGCGGCGGCACCGGCCACCGGGCGGGCGCCTACAACCGGCGCAGCCGCTCCCCGGCCGCGGCCAGGGTTTCTTCCTTCTTGGCGAAGCAGAAGCGCACCACGCCGTCGTTGCGGCCGTTGGCGTAGAAGGCCGAGACCGGGATCGCCGCCACCCCGGCCTCCCGGGTCAGCCATTCGGCGAACTGGGCTTCGGGCAGGTCGGAAATTTTGTCGTAGCGGGCCAGTTGGAAGTAGGTGCCGCGGCAGGGCAAGAGTTCGAAGCGGCTGCCGTCGAGCTGGGCGCGGAAGAAGTCGCGCTTCTGCTCGTAGAAGTCGGCCAGGCCCAGGTGGCGGCGCGGCTCCTGCATGTATTCGGCGATGCCGTACTGGGACGGGCCGTGCACGGTGAACACGTTGAACTGGTGCACCTTGCGGAACTCAGCCATGAGGGCCGCCGGGCCGTAGCAGTAGGCGATCTTCCAGCCGGTGATGTGGTAGGTCTTGCCGAAGCTGGAGACGATCAGGGTGCGCGCCGCCAGGGCGTCGTGGCGGGCCAGGCTCTCGTGGCGCACGCCGTCGAAGGTGATGTGCTCGTAGACCTCGTCGGACAGCACCACGATGTCGCTGCCATCCACCAGGGCCGACAGCTCGGCCAGGTCCGCCGGGCCCATCAGCGAGCCGGTGGGGTTGTGGGGCGAGTTGACGATGATCATGCGGGTCTTGGCGGTGATCGCCTGCTTCACCGCCGCCCAGTCGTAGCTGAACTCGGGAAAGGTCAGGGGCACGGCCACGGCCTTGCCGCCCACGGTCTCGATGGCCGGCACGTAGGAGTCGTACACCGGCTCGAAGACGATCACCTCATCCCCTGGCCTGACGAAGGCGGCGATGGCGGTGAACAGGGACTGGGTACCCCCGGCGGTGACGGTGATCTCGCTGTCCGGATCGTAGGCCCGGCCATAGAGGGCCTGGACCTTGGCGGCGATGGCCTGGCGCAGCGCCGGCAGGCCGGCCATGGGCGGGTACTGGTTGTGGCCCTCGCGCATGGCTCGCTCCACCGCCTCGAACAGGGCCGGCTCGGCCTGGAAGTCGGGAAAGCCCTGGGACAGGTTGATGGCCCCCACGTCCGCGGCCAGCTTGGACATGACGGTGAAGATGGTGGTGCCCACCTGGGGCAGCTTGGAGGTAAAGGAAACCGGAGTGGCGATCATGGTCGGTGGTCGGCGGCGACACAGGACGGACGAAGGCTTGGACTATGCCACAATCGCCCCCCGGGAGTCCCGCCGCGGGGCCCGGCGCCATTCCGCTGCCATGCCCTGGTGCGACGGCCCGCCCTTCCCGCGTCCCGGGCCGCCGGCACGGCTACTGCCGTGATGCGCCGGCGAACCCCCTGGTTCATTGCGCCACCCGCCGCCGCTTTCCCGCCCCGTTTTCCAGTTTTCGCAGCCCGTCACCGATGCCCGCCACTGCCGCCCCCGCCACGTTCTCCTCCCTGCGCCCTGCCCCCGCCGGCCGGGCCGTGGAGATTCTCGACCAGACCCGCCTGCCCTTCGCCAAGGCGTGGATTCCCCTGGCCCACCGTGACGATGCGGCCCACGCCATCGCCGCCATGCAGACCCGGGGGGCCCCCCTGATTGGCGCCGTGGCCGCCTTCGGCCTGGCCCTGGCGATGGCCGAGGACGCCTCCGACGCGGCCCTCACGGCCTCCACCGCCCTGCTCGCCGCCACCCGGCCCACGGCGGTGAACCTGGCCTGGGCCCTGGCCCGGCTGGAAGCCCTGTTGCGCCCCCTGCCCCCGGCCGCCCGGGCCGAGGCGGCCTGGGTGGAAGCCTGGGCCATCGCCCACGAGGACGCCGCCCAGTGCGCCGCCATCGGCACCCACGGCGCGGCGCGGCTGCTCGCTGAAATCAGCGGAATCGACGCCTCCTCCGGAAACCCAATAGGGGCGCGGACCTTGGCCCAGGCCGGCAGCGCCGCTACCGCCACGGCAGCGCCCCGCCCCCTCAACATCATGACCCACTGCAACGCCGGCTGGCTGGCCACGGTGGACCACGGCACGGCCCTGGCCCCCATCTACCGGCTCCACGCCGACGGGGTGCCGGTGCACGTCTGGGTGTCGGAAACCCGGCCGCGCAACCAGGGCCTGCTCACCGCCTGGGAACTGGCCGAGCGGGGCGTGCCCCACACGGTGATCGCCGACAACGCCGCCGGCCTGTTGATGATGCAAGGCCGGGTGGACGCGGTGATCGTTGGCGCCGACCGCATCGCCGCCAACGGCGACGTGGCCAACAAGGTCGGCACCTACCTCAAGGCCCTGGCCTCCCGGGCCCACGGCGTGCCCTTCTTCGTCGCCGCCCCGGTGTCCACCCTGGACTTTGCCTGCCCGGCGGGCAGCGCCATCCCCATCGAGGAACGGGCCGGCGACGAGCTGCGCCAGGTGCCGGGCCGGGACGATGCGGACCGGCCGGCCACGGTGCGCCAGCTGCCGGCGGAGCGGCCGGTGGCCAATCCGGCTTTCGACGTCACCCCGGCGGCCCTGGTGACGGCCCTGATCACCGAGCGGGGCGTCTGCCCGGCCAGCGGTGCCGGGCTGGCCACCCTGTACCCGGAGCGGGCCGGCGCCCTGCCCCGCTGAACCCCGCGCCAGCAAAGGATCTTCAGGCAGCCACCCTGAAACCCCGCGCCAGATAAGGACTTCCAGCCATGCCCCACCAAGACCCGCGCCCCGCCTTGCTTTGCGCCATCCAGTGTTTGGTCGGGATGCGCCTGACCCCGGGCACCTCGGGCAACCTGTCGGTGCGCGGCACCTGGCGGGATGACCTCGGCAGCGCCCCCCGGCCCGGCTTCTACATCACCCCCACCGGCATGGCCTACGAGGGGCTGACGGTGGACGACCTGCCCTTCGTCGGCCTGGACGGCACGGTGCGCGGCCGGCGCAAGCCCAGTTCGGAATGGCGCCTGCACCGGGACCTCTACGCCGCCCGGCCCGAAGCCCACGCGGTGCTGCACGCCCACTCCACCGCGGCAGTGGCCCTGGCCTGCCTGCGCCGGGAGATTCCGCCCTTCCATTACATGATCGCCCGCTTCGGCGGCGACACGGTGCGCTGCGCGCCCTACGCCACCTTCGGCACCCAGGCCCTGTCCGACGGGGTGGTGGCGGCCATGGCCGGCCGGCGTGGTTGCCTGATGGCCAACCACGGCATGGCGGTGATCGGGGAAAGCCTGGACCAAGCCCTGGACCTGGGGCTGGAACTGGAAGTGCTGTGCGAGCAGTACGCCCGGGCCTGCCAGCTGGCCGCCGCCCTGGGGGCCGCCGGCCCGGTGCTGCTCGGGGCGGAGGCGATGGCCGAGGCCCTGGCCGCCTTCGGCGACTACGGCAAGCAGGCGTGAAGGGAGAACGGGGTAGGCAGGCCGCATCCTGCGTTTCCGGAGACCCAGCTTGCATCCCCCCTCCGGGCCTAGGCGGAGGCCGAGCGGCTTAGGCTAGGCCGGCGCGATGTCGGCCACGACGTAGCCGTTGCGCCCCGCTGCCTTGGCCCGGTACATGGCCTGGTCGGCGATGTGCAGCAGGGTATCCACGTCCCGGCCGTGGTCGGGGAAGAAGACCACCCCGACGCTGGCGGAGATTTCCAGGTGCAGGCCGTTCACGTCGAAGGGACGCGCAATCTCGGCCACCACCCCATCGGCGACGCGGCGCACGTCCGCCGCCCCGGCCACCCCGGCCAGCAGCACGACGAATTCATCCCCCGCCAGGCGCGCCACCGTATCCGAGCCGCGCACCAGGGCGTTGAGGCGCTGTGCCACCAGGACCAGCAAGGCATCCCCCACGGCGTGGCCGTAGGTGTCGTTGACCGGCTTGAACCGGTCCAGGTCGACGAATAGCAGCCCCACCTTTTCCGCGCTCCGCTCGGCCACCGCCAGGGCCTTGTCCAGGCGGTCCTGGAACAGGCGCCGGTTGGGCAGTCGGGTCAGGGCGTCGTGGTTGGCGCCGAACCACATTTCGTTTTCGGCGTGCTTCTTCTCGGTGATGTCCTGGTAAAGGGCCACGTAGTGGGCCACCTGGCCGTTCTCGTCGCGCACCGCGTCGATGGAGGCCCACACCAGCAGCGCCCGGCCGTCCCGGTGCCGGTTCCACACCTCGCCCTGCCAGTGGCCCCGCTCCGCCAGGTCGCGCCACATGGCGCGGTAGAACTCCCGGTCGTGACGGTCGGAACGGTAGAAGCCGGCGCGCCGCCCCAGGGCGTCGCGCTCGCCGTAGCCGTAGAGCTCCTCGAAGGCCGGGTTGATGCGCACGATGGTGCCGACCTGGTTGGTGACCACCACCGCCTGGGCCATGGACTGGACCACGGCGCTGCCCAGGCGCGCCTCCAGGGCCCGGTCCATGAGGGCGGTGACATCGGCGAAGGAGGCCAGCACGCCGCCCCCCGCCTCCCGGGGCAGCAGCCGGGTGGACAGGTTGAGCCAGACCCGGCTGCCGTCGGCCCGGACGAACCCCAGGGTGGCGTTGGCCTGGGGGGCGCCGGTACGCAGGGCGATGGTGGTGGGCAGCTCGTCCACGCGGCACTCGCGGCCGTCGGGGTGGATCACCTGCCAGTCCTCGCTCAGGGCCGACAGCCCCACCAGGCGGTCCTCGTCCATGGCCAGGATGCGGCAGGCGGCCCCGTTGGCGGCGCGGATGACGCCCGCGGGGTCGATGCGCATCACTCCCTCGGCCATGGCGTCCACCACGCTGGCGGCCATCAGTTCGCTGCGCACCAGCTCGCGCAGCATCCGGGAACGGCGCCTCACGTCGCGCAGCAGGAAGCCCACCCCGGCGAACATGCCCAGCAGGGGCAGCCCGGCGATGAGGACGTAGGAGCGCTCCAGGGCGCCCTGGTGGCGCCGCAGTTCGTGGCCATCGTTTTGCAGCAGGATGGTGAAGGGGTAGTCGCGCAGGGTGCGCCAGGCCAGCACGCCGTCCCCCCGCAGTTCGGCGCCGGTGGGGCGGCCGGCGGCCGGCCGCATGATCTCGGGCGGAAGCTGTCCTGGCGGCTGGCCGGCGTTGCCGTTGGCCACCCGTCCGTAGCGGTCGAGCACCACCAGCCGGTCCGCCGGGTCCAGATCCACGAAGCCCCCCAGCTTGTTCAGGTAGTCGGGATAGACGATCAGGCAGATCACGCCCAGCAGCGTGCCCCGGCCGTCGAGCAGGGGCCGGGCGAAGGGCAGCACCATGCGCCCGGTCAGGCGGCTGGGGGCGACGCCGCCGACGTAGAGCAGGTTGGCGGGGGTCTGCTGGAAGAAGCGGAAGTAGTCCCGGTCCTCGACATTCAGGGGAGCCTGGCGGGAGCGGGCGGCAAACCCGGGGGCGTCGTAGAACGCCACCACGCCATGGGCGTCCACCACCGCCACGCTCACCTCGTAGCCGCGCAGGCTGCCGTAGCGCAGCCGGGCGATGCTGGCGGGAAAGCCGGCCCGGTCGTCCTGCCACTCGTGCTGAAGTATCTGCAACTGGGCGTCGAACAGCTCCACCTGGCGGGCCATGGCCTGTTCATAAGCCCGGGCCTTGGCCGCCGTGGCCGCCGCCAGGGTGTGAGCCTGTTCCTGCCGGTTGAAATGGATCTGGGCCGCCAGGGCGCCCATCACCACGGCCAGGAACAGCAGGGCCGTGCCGTGGATCAGACGGCGCGAGCGGGTTTCTTGTGCGGCGATGTCCTCTTCACCACCCACCGAACTCGGCATGGCGTCCGGGGCGGACCGGGGCCGCCCCGCCTCCTTTGGCGTTAGTTGCTGCCGGAGAGCGTCTCCAGCAGGGTCAGGGCACGCACCGAATCGTCCTCACCGTAACCGGCCCCCACCAGGGCGTTGAACATCTGGGCGGTGGCGGCGGTGCTTGGCAGGCACAGACCCAGTTCGTGGGCGCTCTTCATGACAATGTTCAGGTCCTTCTGGTGCATCCAGGCCTTGAAGCCGGGCTTGAAATTGCCGTCGAGCATGCGCTTGCCGTGGTTTTCCAGAATCCGGCTGTAGGCCGAGCCGCCCATCAGGGCCTCGCGCACCTTGTAGGGATCGACGCCGGCACGGCGGGCCAGGGAAAAGGCCTCGGCGGTGGCCATGACGTGGACGCCGGTGAGTATCTGGTTGCAGGCTTTGGTGATCTGCCCGGCGCCGGACGCCCCCACATGCACCACGGTCTTGCCCATGGCCTCGAAGGCCGGCCTGGCCTTGGCAAAACCGGCTTCGGAGCCGCCCACCATGATCGACAGGGTGCCGGCAATGGCCCCCACATCGCCGCCGGACACCGGGGCATCGAGGAAATCCACGCCCCGGGCGGCCAGCTTCTCGCCGATGGCCTTGGCAGCGGAAGGGGCGATGGTGCTCATGTCCACCGCCACCAGGTCGCGCCGTCCGGCGGCCTCGGCCCCGGCGGCGACGCCGTTTTCGCCGAGCATCACCTGTTCCACATCGGGGGCATCGGCCACCATCGAGATGGCCACCTCGGCGCCACCCACGGCCTCGGCCGCGCTGGCGGCGATCTTGGCGCCTGCCTCGGCGAGGGGCGCCATGGATTCGGCGCGGCGCGCCCACACGGTGACGTCGTGGCCGGCCTTGAGCAGATTGAGTGCCATGGGGCGGCCCATGATGCCCAGACCGATGAATGCGATTTTCATTGTTCTACTCCGTTGGGTGGAAAACCCAGTTTATCAATCAGCGTAGACATTTCTCCACTGTTTTAGGTCATTCGGACCACCGCCATTCCCCGCACCGCCTCCACTCCTGGCGTTCCCGCCCCTTCGTCCGCGAAAAAACCCACACACGCCACGGCCAACAGATTTAGTTTACCCATCTGAAATAACCATTCGCAATGAATGCAATCCAACGAATGAAAAGCAATCGTTAAATCAGTAGAAATAGAAAAAATGACCTATTAAATGAGTAAAATAGAATATCAATGTCAGATACCTGACAAAAACAAAAACAGAACCAACGGATTCACCATCCCATAAACAACAAGGAAACCGCAATGCAGAACCTCTCGGTAAAAGCCCGCCTCATCGGCGGTTTTTCCCTGATCATCTTGCTGCTGGCCGCCGCCAGCACCTTCGCCATCCTCAACATGCGCGCCCTGGCCAACGACATCCACACCATCGTCGGCGAGTACCAGGTGAAAACGGCGATCGCCAACGAGATCATCACCGACCTACTGCAGCGCGCCCGCCACACCCGTTCGATCCTGGTGTTCACGCAAAAAGAAGAAATCGACAGCGAGATCGCCCAGGTCGAGAAATACCGGGATTCCACCGCCGGCCAGATCGCCAGGCTGGAAGCGGCCATCGGCAGCGACGAAGAACGGACCCTGTTCGCGGCCCTCCAGGCCGCCCGCCAGCCCTATATGGATTCCGAGGGCCGCTACCTCGGCCTGGTCCGCAGCGGCAAGCGCGAGGAAGCCTACGACCTGCTCTTCAAGGAAACCCGCTTCCTTCAGGAGGCCTACGTGGCCAAGACCCGCGACCTGGTGAACTACGAGGAAGCCCAGGCCACCCGCTTCGGCAGCGACGCCGAAACCGCCGTCCGGCACCAGATCGCCGTGCTCGTGGCCATCAGCGCCCTGGGGGCGCTGGTGGCCGCCGCCGTCGCCACCCTGATCATCCGCCAACTGCTCGCCAACCTGGGCGCCGAGCCGGCCGAGGTGCGCCAGGTGGTGGGACGCATCGCCGACGGCGACCTGACCCAGCCCCTGGCCCTGCGCAATGGCGACCGTTCCAGCCTGCTGGCGTCGGTGAAGGTGATGCAGGAACGGCTGCGCGAACTGGTGGGCCGCATCCACGGCGATGCCGACGCGGTGAGCGGCGCCGCCGGCCAGGTGACCCTGGCGGCGGGCGAAGTGTCCACCGGGGCCGCCAAGCAAAGCGAAGCCTCGTCGGCCATCGCCGCCTCGGTGGAGGAAATGACCGTGAGCGTGCGCACCCTGGCCGACAACGCCGGCGAGGCCCGGGAGCTGGCCGAGGAATCGCGCCGCCTGGCGGACGAGGGCAGCCAGGTGATCGAGGCCGCCTTGGGCGACATCGTGCGCGTGGCCGACACGGTGAAGAACGCCGCGACCATCGTGCAGCAGCTCGGCGAGCAGTCTCAGGAAGTGTCCCAGGTGGTGACGGTGATCCGCGACATCGCCGACCAGACCAACCTGCTGGCCCTGAACGCCGCCATTGAGGCGGCCCGGGCCGGCGAGGCCGGCCGGGGCTTCGCCGTGGTGGCCGACGAAGTGCGCAAGCTGGCCGAGCGCACCAGCCAATCCACCAGCCAGATCGCCGACACCGTGACCCGCATCCAGGACGGCACCCGGGACGCGGTGGCCAGCATCGAGGTGGGCGTCAGCCAGGTCGAGGAAGGGGTGGTGGAAGCCCGTCAGGCCGGCGATGCCATCGGCCAGATCCGCGCCGGGTCGGACCGGGTGCTGGCGGTGATCGGCGAGATTTCCTCGGCCCTGGCCGAGCAGAGCACCGCCGCCAGCGAGATCGCCCGCAACGTGGAGGCCATCGCCCAGATGGCCGAGGAAAACGCCGCAATGGTGAAGAGCGCCGAAGATTCGGCCAGTGCCCTGGGGCAACTGGCCGGTTCCCTGCGCCAGACGGTGGGCGCCTTCCGGGCTTGACCGACCCAGGGCCGAGAAAGGGCGCGGGCCTCCCGGGAGACCCGCGCCCTTGTTGCGTCTACGCCGCCTGCGCCGGGTTTGCGGCCGACAGCCTAAGCGTCGTGGGACTCAAGCCGCCTCCACGCTGCGCGCCAGTTCCGGCGCCCGTTCGTTGAGAAAGTCCAGGAAGGCCCGGGCCAGGGGCGAGAGCTGCTTGCCCTCGGGGTAGACCACGTGCCAGCGGCTGGGGATGGGCAGTTCCGCCACGTCCAGCACCGCCACCCCGGATTCGTCCGGCCGGGGGCCCAGGGCGTGGCGCGATAGGATGGCCAGCCCCAGGCGGCCGGCCACCGCCTGCTTGATGGCCTCGTTGCTGCCCAGTTCGAGCCGGGCGTCGAGGCGCACGCCCCGCTCGGCGAGAAACGAATCCACCGCCAGCCGGGTGCCGGAGCCGGCCTCGCGCTGGATGAATTCCTCTTCCGCCAGATCGGCCAGGGTGAGGCGCCGCCCCACCCAGGGGTGGGCCCGGGGCGCCAGGGCTACCAGGGGATTGGCCAGGAAAGGCTGGCGCCGCACCGGCGGCTGCTCCGGGGGCGAACTCATCACGTACAGGTCGTCGGCGTTGTCCTTCAAGCGCTCGATCAACGCCGCCCGGTTCTGCACCGCCAATGCCACTTCCACCCGGGGGTGGCGCTGGCGGAATTCGCCCAGCAGGCGTGGCATGAAGTACTCGGCGGTACTCACCACCGCCAGTTTCAGGCGCCCCTGGGTCAAACCGCGCCGGGCGGCGATCTCTTCTTCCAGGCGCTCCAGGGTGCCGGCCACTTCGTCGGCGCTGGCCAGCAGCACCTCGCCGGCCTCGGTGAGATGAAGGCGGCGCCCGATCACCTCGTAGAGGGGCAGCCCCACCTGGTCGGTGAGCTGGCGCAGCTGGGCCGACAGGGTGGGCTGGGTCAGGCAGAGCCGCTCCGCCGCCCGGGAGATGCTGCCCTCCTGGGCCACGGCGGCGAAGAGGCGGAGTTGGTGCAAGGTCAGACGCATGGCAGGGCAGATGGAAAAGTTCGGCGAATCCCCGGATTCTACGCAAGGCAATACGCGCCCGCCGGCCCGCACCCCGCTGCGGAGCCGCAACGCGGCTAGCTACCGATCAACCGGCGGCCAGCTGCTTTTCCAGGCGCAGCAGGGCCTCCGGCGGGCCTGACAGGAGCAGCACGTCGCCCCCTTCCAGGGCCAGGTCGGCGGCCGGGTTGTCGATGCGCACCTCGCCGCGCTTGACCCGCTCGACCCGCACCGGGCTGCCGGCGGGCATCACCTCGCCCAGGGCGCGGCCCACGGTAGCGCTGCCGGCCTCCACCACGAACACGCTCTTTTCCTCGGCCAAGCGCTTCATGCGGTCCTTCTCGCCCCGGTAGTAGCTCTTCAGCTTGCCGTAGCGCTCGGCCCGGGCGGCGCGCACCTGGCCCACCGCCCGCTCCACCGGCACCCCCAGCTCGGCCAGGGTCTGGGCGGCCATCATCAACCCGCCTTCGAGCACTTCCGGGATCACCTCGGTGGCCCCCAGGGACTTCAGGTGGTCGATGTGGGAATCGTCGGCGGAGCGCACCACCACCGGCATGTCGGGACGGGCGTCCCGGGTGTGGAAGAGGACCTTCTCGGTGGCGGACAAGTCGTTGTAGGTGATCACCACCGCCCGGGCCCGTTGCAGGCCGGCGGCCATCAGCACTTCGAGCCGGTCGGCGTTGCCGAACACCACCCGCTCGCCGGCCTTCTGGGCCTGCTCGATGCACACCGGGTCCACGTCCAGGGCGATGAAGGGAATGTCCTCGGCCTCAAGGAAGCGGGCGATGGTCTGGCCGCTGCGGCCGAAGCCGCAGACGATGACGTGGTTCTCCACGTCCATGGCCCGGGCCGCCACGTCCTGGACCATCTTGGCGCGCTGGGCGAAGTCCTTGGCCGACAGGCGCTTGCCCAGCCGGCCCGCCCGGGCGATCAGGAAGGGGGCGAGGAACATGGAGAGCAACAGGGCCGCCGTGGTCACCTGGAAGACGTCACCGGGCACCAGGTGCAGGTCGAGGCCCAGGGTGAGCAGCACGAAGCCGAACTCGCCGCCCTGGGCGAGCTGAATGGCGGTGCGCACCGCCGTATCGGTGGAGTTGCGCATCGTCGCGCAGAGCAGCAGCACCACCCCGCCCTTGCCGAGGATCAGCAGGGCCAGGGCGATCACCACACTGCCGATGGACTGGGCGACGAAGGCCAGGTCGAGCTGCATGCCCAGGGTGATGAAGAACAGGCCGAGCAGCACGTCGCGGAAGGGCCGGATGTCGGCTTCCACCTGGTGCCGGTACATGGTCTCCGAAATCAGCATGCCACCGACGAAGGCGCCCAGGGCCAGGGACAGGCCGGCGGCGGCGGTGAGAAAGGACAGGCCGACGACGATCCACAGCACGTTGAGCATGAACAGCTCGGGAGAGCGCTGGCGCACCACGGCGTCGAACCAGCGGTGCATCAGCTTCTGGCCGAGAAAGATCATCGCCACCAGCACCAGCCCGGCCTGGAGCATGGCCAGGGAGAGGGAGGCGATCAGGCCGGAAGTCTTGGTGGCCAGGGCCGGCAGGGTGATCAGCAGGGGCACCACCGCCAGGTCCTGGAAGAGCAGCACCGCCATGGTCTGGCGGCCGGCGTCGGAGTGCAGCTCCAGCCGCTCGGACAGCAGCTTGCTGACGATGGCGGTGGACGACATGGCCACCGCCGCCCCCACGGCCACGCCCTCGCGCCAGCCCTGGTGGTAGAAGAAGCGGGCCACCGCCACGGTGCCAACCAGGGTCAGGATGACCTGGCCGCCGCCCAGGCCGAACACCAGCCGGTGCATGGCCTTGAGCTTGCCCAGGCTGAATTCCAGCCCGATCGAGAACATCAGGAACACCACCCCCAGCTCGGCCAGCACGTCGATCTGGTGGTTTTCCGGAATCAGGGCAAGGCCGTGGGGGCCGACCAGGATGCCGGCCGCCAGGTAGGCGAGCAGGGGCGGCAAGCGCAGCCGCAGGGTGAAGGTAACGAACAGCACCCCCACCGATAGAAGGATCAGGGCGCCGCGCAGGCTTTCCACCGCCGTTCCTTACAGCAGCTGGAAGGCGACGATGGCGACGAGGGTCGGCGGCAGCGCGGCCAGGAACAGGCCGAGGGGGTGCACCGACTCATCGTGGAAGTGGCCCTTGAGGATCGAGAACCCCGCCGGGTTGGGCGCGTTGGCGATGATGGTCAGGCCGCCGCCAGTGACCGCACCGGCCACCAGGGCGTACTTGTAGGCATCGTTCACCCCATCCACCAGGGAGCCCAGGTAAGTCAGGGCGGCGTTATCGGTGATGGCGGTCAGGGCGGTGGAGCCGTAGTACAGGGCCACCGGCGAAAGTCCGGCAAGCACTTCCTGGAGCCACCACTTCTGCATGCCCCCCAGGGCCACCAGGCCAGCCAGGAAGAAGGCCACCATCAGGCCCTCGCGCAGGATCAGCCGGTCGTGGTGGCGCTTGTAGGCCTGGGCGATGCCGAGGAAGAACAGGAACAGGCCCATGAACACCTTGGGGTGGTGGGCGGTCAGCACCACGCCGGCGAGGAACAGGAGGTGCAGGACGACCATCGCCAGGGGCATCGGCTCGTCGCTGTCCTTCTGGACCGGCGCCGCCACCTTGCGCAGTTCGCCGGCGAACAGCAGGGTCGCCGCCAGGGCGTTGACCACCACCGCCAGCCAGGCCTTCCAGCCGAAGTGAATGAACATGTGGGCCAGGTCCCAGTTCCACTTGGAGGCCACCATCAGCACCGGCGGCGCAGCGTAGGGCGTGAGGGTGCCGCCGATGGAAACGTTGACGAACAGCACGCCGATGGTGGCGTACTTGAGCCGGTTGGAGATGCCTTGGGCGTAGAAGCGGTCACGCAGCATGAAGGCCGCCAGGGTCATGGCCGCCGGTTCGGTGATGAAGGAGCCGAGCAACGGCACCAGGGACAGCACCACGAAATAGAAGGCCATCTGCCGCGGCATGGGCAGCAGGCTGGCGTTGATCTTCACGCACCAGGAGGCGAAGCGCAGGATCGGCCGGCTGGCGGCGATCACCATGATGACGAAGACGAACAGGGGCTCGGTGAAGTCCTGGCCGTCCAGGTAGGCCACCGCCTCGTGCCAGCCTTCGTGGAAGGCCAGCACCACCACCAGCACCATGGCCCAGAAGCCGAACACCGCCTCCACCTCGCCGAGCAGGTGCCAGATGCCGGCATGGCGCGGCTGGGCGTGGGCCAGCCGCTCGAAGAACTTGGTGGAGAAGGTATGGATGACCGCAATCGCGAACAGGGCGGCGGCGATGATCTCGAGAGTCGTCGGCACGGTGGTCATGGGGAAGCGCTGGGGAAGGACGGGGCGGGACGGGCAAGCGCCCGAGGAACGGCCCCCTGCCGCGGCGGACGGAGGCGCTCCCTCTATTTACGGGATTTTTACACAAAGTCCCGGCCGCGCCCCCATGACGGGGTGAAAAACGATGACAAAAAAATAGGCCGGCCCGGTATGGCACCGGCCGGCCTGGCGGGATGCAGGGCGCAGGACCTTACAGGTCGTCGCCGTTCCCGGCCAATGTGACGGCGGAGGTGAGGTCCTGGCCCGACTGGCTCTGCATCAGGCCGGTCAGTTCGGACAGCAGCAGGGACAATTGCAGGCGCTTGGCCGGCGTGAGCGCGGCCAGGGCATCGGGCAGCACGCCGCGCAGCGGCTCGGGGGCCCTGCCCAGGGCGGTGGTGCCGGCGTGGGACGGGTACAACTCCACCACCCGCTGGTCCCGGGTGGAACGGCGCCGCTCGATGAAACCGGCGCGGCTCAGGCGATCCACCAGGTTGCTGGCGGTGGTCTGGTGCACCGCCAGGGCCTTGGCCAGCTCGCCGACCTTGATGCCGGGCTGGCCGGCGATCTGGGCCAGGGCCCACAACTGGGCGCCGGACACGCCACAGGCTTCCTCGACGCTCTGGAAATGGCGCTTCACGGCGCGGAAGATCAGCCGAAACTGCTGCAGCACCTCGACTTCGGACGGAACACCGTCAGGGCTCAGCGCTTCGGGCAAGGGAACGGGGAGCGGCGAATTCACGGACGACACCTGGTTGTTTTTAGGAGAGTTTTGGAACTTAGCACCGCCTTAATATTTGCCACCATGGCAAATCTCACGGTCAGCTGAAAGTCATAGACGTTTCAGGAAAAAGACATGCGGGATTTGCTCCAGATCAAAAACGGCGATCAACCGGAACCGTGGCGAACTTGTCTTCCGGCGGCCAGTCTGAATGGGAGAAAGAATCGGAAAAGGCCGCAAGCCGAAAGCCAACGCCACGGCCCATTTCCGACCGCACATCCCCTTTATCCGCTCTCCCCTATCCCGGTACCGTCCCGGTGGAGTCGACCATGTCCGCCCCCTTCGTCAGTCACGCCCCCTACCCCAGCGCCGCGCCCATGCCCGCGGCGGTGCGCTGGCTGGGATTCGGCGGGCTGTTCCCCTTTTTCGCCATGCTGATGGGGCTGGCCCTGCTCGGCGACCAGTTCCGCGGCATCCTGCTGTTCGCCCTGGTGGGCTACGGCGCCGTGGTGCTGACCTTCGCCGGCGCCCTGCACTGGGCCTTCGCCCTGACCGCCACCGACCAGCCCCAGGCCCGCACCCGCCTGCTGGTGTGGAGCGTGGTGCCCGCCCTGTGCGCCTGGGTCGCCCTGGTGCTGCCCGCCGGCTTCGATCTGATCCTGCTGGTGGTGATGTTCTGGGTACACTTCATCGTGGACCTGATCTGGGCCCGCCGCCTGGGGTTGCCCGCCTGGTACCTCACCCTGCGTACCGCCCTGACCATCGGTGCCACCCTGGCCCTCACCCTGGCGATCGCCCTGATGCTGCTCAACCCGGGATCGGCGCCGGACCTGGTGCCGGCCCAGACCACCTGCCCGGCACCGGCCAACGGCACGATCATCTGACCCTGGCCGCGCGGCCTCTGGAAACGAAAAGCCCCGGCGGGCAACCACCCGCCGGGGCTTTTCGTTGGCGGCCTGCCGAAGCATGCCGCGTCGGGATCAGGTAGCGGGATCAGGCGCCGCGGATCAGCACCAGATGCACCCGGTAGGGGCCGTGGGCGCCCAGCACCAGGGTCTGCTCGATGTCGCCGGTGCGGGACGGGCCGGAAATGAAATTGACGGCCCGGGGCGGCTGGCCGCCGGGGGCCTGCTCGCCCATGCGGGCAAAGGCGGCCTCCATGGTCGGCACCAGGCGCGAGGCGGGCACCAGGGCCACGTGGGTTTCCGGCAGCAGGCTGACGGTGGCCGGGGAGCCCGGGGCCGAAAGCAGCATCAGGGTGCCGGTCTCGGCGATGGCGCAGAAGCAGCCGGTGATGCCGAGCAGGTCGGCGTCCCGGGCCTCCCGGGGCTCCACCGCCAGGCCGGCGGTACTCCACGGCAGGGCCGCCAGTTCGGGTGCGATCACCCCGCGCGTGCCCAGCCCCTTCTCCGCCAGATAGGCTGCCACGGCGGCCGGCACCTCGCCCCAGCCGCCCACCTCGACGACGGTGGAGGCCATCTGCTCGGCCTCGCTGCGGAAGCGGGCCAGCATACCCGCCGTGTCATCGGCCAGGGGCGGTGCCGTGGGCGCCACCACCTTGCCGAGGCGGGCATCGACCGCCTCGCGGCGGCGGGCCACGGCGGCGGAATCGGCACCCAGGGTGTCGCGCAGGCGGGAAAGAATGGAGTCCCGGGCAGCAGCGCGGGCGGTGGGATCGGTAAGGCTCATGAAGACAGGATCACGGAAAGGAAATGGCCCGGCAGGCGAAATAGGCAAAATCGGCAGAATCGGTGACGGAGGCGGAACAAGCGGGGCGGCCCCTCGGCTCAGGCGACCCGGTTGCGTGGCTCGCCCCGGGCGAAGGCCTCGACGTTGTCGATCAGCTGATCGGCCAGGGCCTGCATGGCCGGGGCGCTGGCCCAGGCCACGTGGGGCGTGAGGATGAAGTTGGGCAGGGCCAGGACGTCCGGTGCCAGCAGCGGGTTGTCGTCCTTGGGCGGCTCCTCGGTGAGCACGTCGAAACCGGCGCCACCGATGGTGCCGGCGCGCAGGGCGGCAGCCAGGGCGGCCTCGTCCACCAGCCCGCCCCGGGCGGTGTTGATGAGCAGGGCCGTGGGCTTCATCGCCGCCAGTTCGGCCGCGCCGATCAGGTGACGGGTGTCCGGCGTCAGGGGGCAGTGCAGGGAAATGGCGTCGCTCTCGGCGATCACCCGGTCGAAGGCGGTGTAGCCGGGACGCACCGTGGCCGCGCACTTGCGCTCGGCCTTGAGCACGGTCATGCCCAGGGCCTCGGCCAGGCGGGCGAAGCCATCACCCAAGTCGCCCGAGCCGATCACGCCCAGGGTCTGGCCGTGCAGGTCGCGGATCGGGTGGTCGAAGAAGCAGAACTGGTCGGAACGCTGCCAGCGCCCGTCCTGCACGCTGGCCCGGTAGGCCACCAGGTTGCGCGACAGGGCCATGAGCAGGGCCAGGGCGTGCTCGGGCACGGTCTGGCGGGCGTAGCCGCGGATGTTGGAAACGACGATGCCGCGGGCCTGGCAGGCGGCCAGGTCCACGTTGTTGGTGCCGGTGGCGGCCACGGCGATCATCTTCAGGTCCGGCAGCCGGCCGATCAGCTCGGCGGTGAACGGCAGCTTGTTGACGATGGCGATGGTCACGCCGGCCAGCCGGGCGTCGAGCTCGGCGGGCACGGTGCGGGGATATTCCACCCAGTCGTGGGGAAACGCCGGGCGGCGCACGTCCGCCCGGATCGATTCCCGCTCGAGATACGCGATGCGGTGCATGGCGGCGAGCCCGGGATTACTTTTCGAGCAGGCTGCGCAGCATCCACGCGGTCTTTTCGTGGAGCTGGATGCGCTGGGTGAGCAGGTCGGCGGTGGCTTCGTCGCTGGCCTTGTCGACCACCGGGAAGATCGCCCGGGCAGTGCGCACCACGGCTTCCTGGCCGGCCACCAGCTCCTCGATCATCTTCTCGGCCTTGGGCACGCCCTTGGGCTCGGGGATGGAGGACAGCTTGGCGTACTCGGAGTAGGTGCCCGGGGCGGGGAAGCCCAGAGAGCGGATGCGCTCGGCCACCAGGTCCACGGCCAGAGCCAGTTCGTTGTACTGCGCCTCGAACATCAGGTGCAGGGTGTTGAACATGGGGCCGGTGACGTTCCAGTGGAAGTTGTGGGTCTTCAGGTAGAGCGTGTAGGTGTCGGCGAGGAGCTTGGAAAGGCCCTCGGCGATTTTCTTGCGGTCCTTCTCGGTGATGCCGATATCGATCTGCATGTTCTTCTCCTTGCGTTGGGAACAGTCGGGTACGGACGGACTACTGCATGTGCATCGTGCCCCGGATCGGGCGGGCGGCCAGGCCACCGCGCCGGCCCGGGGCAACGGAATCATCCTGCCACCAAACGGTCGCCGAGTATTTGCCGAAGTTTGACCGCCAGGGCCTCCTCCCCGGCGAACAGCACCCGGCCCACCGCGCCGGAGGCGGCCAGGGCCGCCACCAGGGCGTCGTCGCCGTGGACCAGGTTCACCGCCCCGTCGGGCAGGCCGGCCCGGGTGGACAGCTCGGCCAGGGCCACCGCCGCGGAGGGGCCCCGGGGACTGGGCTTCAAAATCACCACCCCGCCGAAAGCCAATACTGGCGCGGACTTTGCCACCAGCCCCTCGAAACACCGCGTGGAATCTGCCAGTACGGCCACCACCTCTGGAGATTGGCTCTCCGCCTGGGTTTCCAGGGTGCCGGCCGCGGCGCGCAGGGCGGCGACGGCGGCGGCCACTTCGGCCTGGGCAGCCTCCGGAGCGGCACCGGTGTCCTCGGCAATCAGCTTGGCCAGATGTCCGACGTAGGTGGCCACCTGGTCGGCCAGGGCCGTGAGGCGGGCGCCCCGCTCCGCCGGCGCAGTGGCTGCCCAGCCGGGCAGGGCCCGGGCGGACGAGGCCGCCGCTTCGGCCAGCTCGTCGGCGCCGCCCAGGGGCACCCGGTAGCGCACCTGGCCGCTGGCGTCGGCCAGGTCGTAGAAGCCGGGGGTGACGGTAAGGAAGGCGCGTCCGCCGATCCAGAGCGGCAGGGCGGGGGCGTCGGAGGAAATCTTCATGCGAAAGGCCTGTGGTTGGCGCCGGCCGGGCCGGCGGCGGTCGATCGGAATCGTGTCGGTGGCGAGTATCAGCGGCGGCGGGCAGCGCGCTGGGCGTACAGCTCGCGGAAGGTCTTGCCCTCGGGGGCGGGGAAATCGCGGCCCTTGGTCCATTCCGGCACCATGGTGAGCACCTGGATGCGGTCCTTGCCGCCGGCCAGCCACTTCAGGTAGCGGGTGGCGATCCGGGCGCCGAAGGCGTACAGGCGCGGATTGCGCGCGGCGAAGCCCCACAGTTTGAGGGCGCGCCGCTCGGCCTTGGCCGTGGCGGTACCGACACCGGTCTGCACCTGCTTTTCGCGCAGCTTGCGCAGCAGCTCGGGCAGGGGAATCTTCACCGGGCAAACCACGCCGCACTGGTTGCACAAGGTGGCGGCGTGGGGCAGGTCCGGCGCCTTGTCGAGGCCGGTGTACAAGGGCGTCAGCACCGAGCCCATGGGACCGGGGTAGACCCAGCCGTAGGCGTGGCCGCCGATGGTCTGGTACACCGGGCAGTGGTTCATGCAGGCGCCGCAGCGGATGCAGCGCAGCATCTCCTGGAATTCGGAGCCGACCAGGCCGACCCGGCCGTTGTCCACCAGGATGTAGTAGAGGTGCTCCGCCCCGTCCCGGTCGGCCTCGGACTTGACCCCGGTGAGCAGCGACACGTAGTTGGAGATGGTCTGGCCGGTGGCCGAGCGGGGCAGCAGGCGCAGCAGGGCGGCCAGGTCGTTGAGGGTGGGAATGACCTTTTCCACCCCCACCACCGCCACGTGCACCTTGGGCATGGTAGTGACCATGCGGCCGTTGCCCTCGTTGGTCACCAGGGCCACCGAGCCGGTTTCGGCCACCAGGAAGTTGCCGCCGGTAATGCCCATGTCGGCGGAGACGAAGTGGCTGCGCAGCACCTCCCGGGCTTCCCGGGTCATCTCGGCGATCTCGGTCTTGCGCGGCTTGTGGTGGTGCTGCTCGAAGAGGTCGGCGACCTCTTCCTTATTCTTGTGGATGGCCGGGGCGATGATGTGGGAGGGCGGCTCCTTGGCCAGCTGGATGATGTACTCGCCCAGGTCGGTCTCGATCGAGGCGACGCCCACGGCCTCCAGGGCCTCATTCAGCCCGGCTTCTTCCGAGAGCATGGACTTGGACTTGATGGCCTTCTTCACCCCGTGGCGCTGGGCGATCTCCACCACCAGGCGGCTGATCTCGGCGCCGTCCCGGGCCCACAGCACGGTGGCGCCACGGGCGGTAGCGTTTTGCTCGAAGGTTTCCAGCCACACGTCCAGATTGTCGAGCACCTCATCGCGGATGCCGCGGCCGACGTCGCGCAGGGCCTCGAAGTCGCCGCCCTCGGCGTCGAAGCGCGCCACGGCCCGGGCCCGGCCGCCGACGAAGAGGCCCTTGGCGGTCTTCAGCTTGCCTTGCAGGGAACCGTCGATGGCGCGCTCGGAGGCGCGCTGCTTGAATTCGATGGAGCGCACTTCCACGGTCAGTTCTCCCCGCCGTTGCCGGTGCCGGCCAGCACCTCGGCCACATGCAGCACCCGGGTGGTCTCGTCGCCCATGCGGCGCAGCTTGCCCTCGATGTGCAGCAGGCAGCCCAGGTCGCCACCGACCACGGCATCGGTGCCGGCGGCGCGGATGTTGTTGCACTTGCGCTCGCCGATGGCCGCCGAGACGTCGCCGTACTTGATCGAGAAGGTGCCGCCGAAGCCGCAGCACTCCTCGCAGGCCTCCATTTCGCTGAGGGTCAGGCCCGGCACCTTGGCCAGCAGGTCCCGGGGCTGGGACTTGATCTTGAGGCTGCGCAGGCCGGTGCAGGAGTCGTGATAGGTGACGCTGCCGTCGAAGCGGCCGGGCACGGCCTCGACCTTGAGGACGTTGGCGAGGAAGTCGGTCAGCTCGAACACCTTCGGCGCCAGGGCCTCGGCGCGGCGGCGCCACTCGGAGCCTTCGGCAAACAGGCCCGGGTACTCGCTGCGGACCTGGTCGGCGCAGGAGCCGGAGGGGGCGACCACGTAGTCGAAGCCTTCGAACTCGGCGATGGTCTTTTGCGCCAGCTGGGTAGCCAGGGCGCGGTCGCCGGAGTTGAAGGCGGGCTGGCCGCAGCAGGTCTGGGCGGCGGGAACCGTCACCTCGCAGCCGGCGGCTTCGAGCAGGTCCAGGGCGGCAAAGCCGATGCGGGGACGCATCAGGTCCACCAGACAGGTGACGAAGAGGGCAACACGCATGGGGTAGAATATTGCGACGCACAAGCCTGCCCCAGCGGGAGGCCGCGCGCCGATTTGGCAAAAAACCGATTATAGTTCCGCGCGCACTGTTTCGCTCTCCTCGGAAAGCCGCACCAGTGCTTGCAAACGCTTTTTTTGACCCCCCGCAGATTTCACGGAAAGAACATCCATGGCCGAAAGGCAGGAAGGGAAGAATTCGATTCAGGTGATCGAGCGCATGATGGCGCTCCTCGACGCCCTGGCCGATTCTCCCGACGCGGTCAGCCTCAAGCAGCTGGCCCAGACCACCGGGCTGCACCCGTCCACCGCCCACCGCATCCTGGCCGCCATGACCGGCTCCCGCTTCGTCGAGCGCCACGATCCCGGCGCCTACCGGCTGGGCATCCGCCTGCTCGAACTGGGCAACCTGGTCAAATCGCGCCTCAACCTGCGCGAAGTGGCCCAGCCCTTCATGCAGAGCCTGCACGAGCAGGTCGGCGAGAGTATCAACCTGGGCATCCGCCACGAGGATGAAATCGTCTACATCGAGCGGACTTCCAGCGGCCGTTCCCTGATCCGGGTGGTTTACCTGGTCGGCGGCCGGGCGCCCCTGCACCTCACCTCCGCCGGCAAACTGTTCCTCGCCGAGGACGGCCTGCAAAAGGTCAAGGATTACGCCAAGCGCACCGGGCTGCCGGGCAAGACCGCCCACTCCCTCACCTCCCTGCCCGCCCTGGAGAAGGAGCTGGACTGGATCCGCCGCCACGCCGTCTCGTTCGACAACGAGGAGGCCGAGGTCGGCCTGAAGTGCGTGGCCGTGCCGGTGCGCGACGACGAAGGCCACCTGGTGGCCGGCCTGTCCGTCTCGGCCCCCACCGAGCGCCACAACGCCGACTGGATCGACCTGCTGCGCACCACTGCCGACGACATCTCCCACGCCCTGGGCTACGTCAAGCCGCGCAAGTAAGCCGCCGCCAGCACCATGCGAAACGGGCGCCCCAGGGCGCCCGTCGTTTTTTGCGGCCTGGCGCGGCTACTTGTTGTGGCTGTACATGAACTGCTCGATGGCCGCGTCGTTGAGGCTGAACCAGGCCTGCTCGTTGCGGCGGAATTTTTCCCACTCGGCGAAGATCTTCTTGAAGGCCGGGTTACGCGCCGCCTCTTCGTTGTAGAAGTCGAAGGCGGCCTTCTGGGCGGCCACCATGATCTCGGTGGAAAAGCGCTTGAGCTGGACGCCGGCCTTGAGCAGCTTGGCCAGGGCCAGGGGGTTCTTGGCGTCGTACTCGGCCAGCATGTGCATGTTGGCTTCGGCGCAGGCCACGTCCAGGGCGTACTGGTAGGTCTTGGGCAGCTTCTCCCATTCCTTGGCGTTGACGATCAAGGTCACCTGGGCGGACGGCTCCCACCAGCCCGGGGCGTAGTAGTACTTGGCCACCTTGTAGAAGCCGAGCTTCTCGTCGTCGTAGGGGCCGACCCACTCGGTGGCGTCGATGGCCCCCTTCTCCAGGGCGGCGTACACGTCGCCGGCCGGAATGTTCTGGGGCACCGCCCCCAGCCGGGAGAGGACCTCGCCGCCCAGGCCGGGGATGCGCATCTTGAGGCCCTTGAGGTCGGCCAGGGAGTGGATCTCCTTACGGAACCAGCCGCCCATCTGGGCTCCGGTGTTGCCGCAGGGGAAGTTCACCACGCCGTAGTCTTTGAACAGCTCGCGCATCAGTTGCAGCCCGCCGCCGTAGTACATCCAGGCCATCTGCTGACGCGGCGTGAGGCCGAAGGGCACCACGGTGTCGAAGGCGAACGCCCGGTTCTTGCCCACGTAGAAGGAGCTGGTGGTGTGGCCGCACTCCACGGTGCCCTGCTGCACGGCGTCGAGCACCTGCAAGGCCGGCACGATCTCGCCGCCGGCGAAGACCTGGATCTTGAAGCGGCCGTCGGTGAGCTGGGCCACCCGGTTGGCCACCATTTCGCCGGCGCCGTAGATGGTGTCCAGGCTCTTCGGGTAGCTGGAGGCGAGGCGCCACTTGATGGTGGGTGCGCTCTGGGCCAGGACCGGCGCAGAGGCGGAAACGCTGGCCGCCCCGGCGGCCAGGCCGAGGCTGGACTTCTTGAGAAAATCGCGGCGTTGCATGGGGGATGTCTCCTTCTTGGTCTAGAAATGACGAAGCCGCGGCACAAGGCCGCGGCTTCGCTGGAACGGAGTGGCCGGAGCCTGGGCCGGTCAGGCCCGGGTCGCCTTGCCGGCGCTGGATTCCATCCAGCGCTTGATGCGGTTGGCGTCGCCGATGCGGGTGAGCTTGCCGGAAGAATCGAGCAGCACGATGGCCACCGGGCGACCGGCCACGTGGGCCTGCATCACCAGGCACTTGCCCGCTTCCTGGATGAAGCCGGTCTTGGACAGGCCGATTTCCCAGCTGTCGCTCTTCACCAGGGCGTTGGTGTTGTTGAAGGCCATGGGCCGCCCGCCCAGTTCCACGGTGGAACCCGGCGTGGTGGAGAACTCGCGGATCAGGGGGTAGTGGTGGGCCGCCGACACCATCTTGGCCAGATCCCGGGCGGTGGACACGTTGTTGGCGGTGAGACCGGTGGGGTCTTCGAAGCGGGTGTGGGTCATGCCCAGGGCCTGGGCCTTGCGGTTCATGGCCGCAACGAAGGCCGGGGTGCCGCCCGGGTAGTGGCGCGACAGGGAATGGGCGGCGCGGTTTTCCGAGGACATCAGGGCCAGCAGCAGGGCCTGCTCGCGGCTCAACTGGGTGCCGACGTGAAGGCGGGAACGGCTGCCCTTAAGGGTGTCCACATCCTCTTCGCTGATGGTCAGGATTTCATTCAGGTTGGGCTGGGCGTCCAGGGCCACCATGGCGGTCATCAGCTTGGTGATCGAGGCGATCGGCACCACCGTGCCGGCGTTCTTCTCGAATACCAGTTCGCCGGTGGTCAGGTCCTGCACCAGGGCGGCGCTGGACTGGAGGCCCAGGGCGCGGGTGGAGCCGACCCAGTCGTTGGGGTCGGCCATCGAAACCTTATGCACGTGCTTGCGCACCGCCGGCTTGGCGGCGGGGGCTTTGGCGCTGGCCTTGACCGCCTTGGGCTTGGCGGCGGCAGTGCTCTTGGCCGCCGGCTTGGCCTTTTTCTTGGTGGCGTGGGTGGGGGCCTTATCTGCGGCCGCGGCCAGGACAGCCGCAGGGGTCGCCAGGGCGGCGACGGAAACCATCAGGGAGGTGCACAGCCAGGCACGAAGAGAAGGGGCGGGCATCGGTACTCTCCGGGGCGGGACTAGAAGCAATCCCGGGTCGAAACAGGGTGAAAACGGGGGTGAAAAAGTACGTTGTAACGGGGTGCGGTGCGACGGCGCCAACACTACGCCACAACGGCAACAATCTGGCGCAGGATTCTACGCCAGTTTATCAGCCGAACCCGGTAAATCAAGAAAAATAAGGGGATAGGCTATCAACCTAATCCCCTTTCTTGAGTCAGTCTCCCCGCCGTATCAGCGTGTCATGCCCGCATCCACCACCGTCAGGGCGGTCATGTTGACGATGCGCCGCACCGTGGCCGTGGGGGTCAGGATGTGCACCGGCTTGGCGGTGCCGAGCATGATGGGACCCACCGTGAGGTTGTCGCCGGCCGCCACCTTGAGCAGGTTGAAGGCGATGTTGGCGGCGTCCAGGGTCGGCATCACCAGCAGGTTAGCCGAGCCCTTGAGTCGGGAGTTGGGGAACACCCGCTGGCGGATCTGCTCGTCCAGGGCCGCGTCGCCGTGCATTTCGCCTTCCACCTCCAGGTCCGGGGCGCGTTCGCGCAGCCGGCCCAGGGTCTCGCGCATCTTCAGCGAGGTGGGGGAATCCTCGGTGCCGAAGGAGGAATGGGACAGCAGGGCCACCTTGGGCGCCACGCCGAAGCGGCGGATTTCCTCTGCCGCCAGCAGGGTCATGTCGGTGAGCTGTTCGGCGCTGGGGTCGTAGTTCACATAGGTGTCGGCGATGAACACGGTGCTGCTCGGCAGGATCAGCAGGTTCATGGTCGAGTAGCGCTGCACGCCCGGGGCGTAGCCGATGATGTTCTCGACGTAGTAGCGGTGCAGGTCGGGCTTGCCGAAGGTGCCGCAGATCAGGCCGTCGGCCATGCCCAGGCGCACCGCCAGGGAGCCGGCCAGGGTCAGGCGGCGGCGCACCTCGCGCTTGGCGTAGTCCACCGACACGCCCTTGCGCTCCATCAGGCCGTGGTACTCGCGCCAGAAGTCTTCGTAACGGGGGTTGTTGTCCGGATCGAGGATGTCGAAATCGACGCCGGCGCGGATGCGCAGGCCGGCGGCCTCGATACGGGCGTTGATCACCGCCGGGCGGCCGATCAGGAGCGGTTGGGCGATGCCCTCTTCGCGGATCACCTGGACGGCGCGCAGCACGCGCTCGTCCTCGCCCTCTGAGAAGGCGATGCGCTTGGGCTCGCGCTTGGCGGTGGCGAACACCGGCTTCATGATCAGGCCGGAATGCCAGACGAACTCGTTGAGGCTCTGCACGTAGGCGTCGAAGTCCCGGATCGGCCGAGTGGCGACGCCCGAATCCATAGCCGCCTGGGCCACCGCCGGGGCGATCTTGACGATCAGGCGGGGGTCGAAGGGCTTGGGAATCAGGTACTCGGGACCGAAGCCGGAGACCTTTTCGCCGTAGGCGGCGGCAACGATTTCGCTCTGCTCGGCCCGGGCCAGTTCGGCGATGGCTCGCACGGCGGCCAGCTTCATCTCTTCGGTGATGGTGGTGGCGCCCACGTCCAGGGCGCCGCGGAAGATGAAGGGGAAGCACAGGACGTTGTTGACCTGGTTCGGATAGTCGGAACGGCCGGTGGCGATGATGGCGTCGTCCCGCACTTCCTTCACCAGGTCCGGCAGGATTTCCGGAGTCGGGTTGGCCAGGGCCAGGATCAGGGGATTCTTGGCCATCTTGGCCACCATCTCCTGCTTCAGCACGCCGCCGGCGGACAGGCCGAGGAACACGTCGGCGCCTTCGATGACCTCGCCCAGGGTACGGGCATCGGTCTTCTTGGCGTAGCGGGCCTTGATCTCGTCCATCTCTTCGACCCGGCCTTCATAGACCACGCCCTTGATGTCGGTGACCCAGATATTCTCCACCGGCACGCCCAGCATCACCAGCAGGTCCAGGCAGGCCAGGGCGGCGGCGCCGGCGCCGGAGGTGACCAGCTTGATCTGCTTGAGGTCCTTGCCCAGGTAGGTAAGGCCATTGAGGATGGCGGCGCCGACCACGATGGCGGTGCCGTGCTGATCGTCGTGGAAGACGGGAATCTTCATCCGCTCGCGCAGCTTCTTCTCGATGTAGAAGCACTCGGGCGCCTTGATGTCTTCCAGGTTGATGCCGCCGAAGGTGGGCTCCAGGCTGGCGATGGTCTCGATCAGCTGGTCCGGGTCGTTCTGGGCGATTTCCAGGTCGAAAACATCGATGTTGGCGAACTTCTTGAACAGCACGCCCTTGCCTTCCATCACCGGTTTGGCGGCCAGGGGGCCGATGTTGCCCAGGCCGAGCACGGCGGTGCCGTTGGTGATGACCCCGACCAGGTTGGCCCGGGCGGTGACGGTGGACGCTTCGGCCGGGTTGGCGACGATTTCCTCGCAGGCGGCCGCTACTCCCGGGGAGTAGGCCATGGAAAGATCGTACTGGTTGGTCAGCTGCTTGGTCGGCGTGACAGAAATCTTCCCGGGCTTGGGATTGCGGTGGTAATACAGGGCGGCGTCGCGCAGTTGATCCTTATCCATGATCCAGTTCCTCTGGTGCGGTGTGGTGGAAACGAAACGGCGGGCTTTCGTGGCGGGAAAGGCGTTTTCCCCCTGGCCGGGCCCGTCTTTTTATTTCGCCTGATGAATTGTCATTCCGGATTATAGCAATACGATTGCAGAACAAGCGCCCACGCGGCCACCCGCTACGCAGGGCGCCTCACCGGGTGTCTTTCGGGGCGTCTTTCGGTAAAACGGCCGGAATGGCATAATTACGAGCTTTCCCGCTCCGCGCGGCCGTGACGACGGCACCCGCCTGCAGCACGCCAGCGGCGCCGGACTCACTGTCCAGATTCGCCCAAAGCATGTCGTCTCGCAACCACTGCCCGCTTCACCACGCCCCGCTGCCGGGAGCGAGGGAGTGGAACGTGCCGGCCACATGCCTCCCCTGCCCCACGACACACACGCTGGGCACGCCGCACACGCCACAGACCACCGCGACGCCCCGGGCAAAAAACGGGACTCCGGCAGCAGGCCGAAAACCGACCCGTGGCATACCCGCCGCCCGCACGATCCCCTCGCCGTTCCGCCCCCTCTTCTGCTGCACCCCTGGCCGCGCCGCCCCTGACGCAGCCCCCCGCCTCCCGGGCATAAACGCCCACCCCCGCCCTTCCCTCCCGATTCCGCACCAGCCCTGCCGCGCAACGGCATCGCTGCGGAGCCCCGGGGAAATGGCCATAATTATTAATTTTGCCCCCCCCAGCACTTCCGGCTTTCTTCTTTTCATCCTTATAGCCACAGGCACTTTTCCGAGGAGACATTTCCATGGTGCAACTGAACGCCCCCGCCTACGTGAAACACGAGCGGCTCAAGCAGTGGGTCGCCCAGATCGCTGAGCTGACCCAGCCGGAGGCCATCTATTGGGCCGACGGTTCCCAGGAAGAGTACGACCGCCTGTGCGCCCAGATGGTCGAGGCCGGCACCCTGATCAAGCTCAACGAGGCCAAGCGCAAGAATTCCTACCTGGCCTTCTCCGACCCCTCCGACGTGGCCCGGGTCGAGGACCGCACCTACATCTGTTCCGCCAAGAAGGAAGACGCCGGCCCCACCAACAACTGGGAAGACCCGGCCAAGATGCGCGAGACCCTCAACGGCCTGTTCAAGGGCTGCATGAAGGGCCGCACCATGTACGTGGTGCCTTTCTCCATGGGCCCCCTGGGTTCCCCCATCGCCCACATCGGCATCGAGATCACCGATTCCCCCTACGTGGTCGTCAACATGCGCACCATGACCCGCATGGGCAAGCCGGTGTTCGACGTGCTGGGCGGCGACGGCGAGTTCGTGCCCTGCGTCCATACCGTGGGCGCCCCTCTGGAAGCCGGCCAGAAGGACTCCCGCTGGCCCTGCAACCCGGACGTGAAGTACATCGTGCACTACCCGGAAACCCGGGAGATCTGGTCCTACGGTTCCGGCTACGGCGGCAACGCCCTGCTCGGCAAGAAGTGCTTCGCCCTGCGCATCGCCTCCAACATGGCCCGCGACGAAGGCTGGCTGGCCGAGCACATGCTGATCCTGGGCGTGGAATCCCCCAAGGGCGAGAAGACCTACGTGGCCGCCGCCTTCCCCTCCGCCTGCGGCAAGACCAACTTCGCCATGCTGATCCCGCCCAAGTCGTTCAACGGCTGGAAGATCACCACCATCGGCGACGACATCGCCTGGATCAAGCCGGGCAAGGACGGCAAGTTCTACGCCATCAACCCGGAAGCCGGCTTCTTCGGCGTCGCCCCGGGCACCTCGGAAAAGACCAACTACAACGCCCTGGCCACCCTCAAGGAAAACGTCATCTTCACCAACGTGGCCCTGACCGACGACGGTGACGTGTGGTGGGAAGGCCTGACCAAGGAAGCCCCGGCCCACCTGGTCGACTGGCAGGGCAAGGACTGGACCCCGGAAGACGGCAAGGCCGGCCGCAAGGCGGCTCACGCCAACTCCCGCTTTACCGCACCGGCCAGCCAGTGCCCATCCATCGACGCAGCCTGGGAAGACCCTGCCGGTGTGCCCATCTCCGCCTTCATCTTCGGGGGCCGCCGCGCCACCACCGTGCCGCTCGTCTATGAAGCCTTCAACTGGGACTTCGGCGTATACCTGGCCTCGACCCTGGGCTCCGAAACCACCGCCGCCGCCTTCGGCGCCCAAGGCGTGGTGCGCCGTGACCCGTTCGCCATGCTGCCCTTCTGCGGCTACAACATGGGCGACTATTTCGCCCACTGGCTGAAGATGGGCCGCAGCATCGAGCACGCCCCGCGCATCTACTGCGTCAACTGGTTCCGCCAGAACGAAAAGGGCGAGTTCCTGTGGCCCGGTTTCGGCGACAACATGCGCGTGCTGGAATGGATCGTGGACCGGGTCCACGGCCGCGTCGGCGCCAAGGAAACCCAGCTCGGCTGGATGCCCAAGTTCGAGGACATCGACTGGAACGGCCTGGAGTTCTCCAAGGACGACTTCGAGGCCCTGACCAAGGTCGATGCCGAGGCCTGGCGCACCGAGGTGGAATCCCACAAGGAATGGTTCGCCAAGTTCGGCGACCGGCTGCCCAAGCAACTGGCTCTCAAGCGCGAACTGCTCGAACTGGCGTTCAAGCCCAAGGCTGCTTAAGCTCGTAGCCATCCCGACAGGCCGCCCCGCTCCGGGGCGGCCTTTTTCTTTCCATGCACGGAACGTCCATGACCGCCCCCCGCCCAAGCACCGCCCCGCGTCCCTCCCGGCGCGCCGAGGAGATCGCCCCCTTCCACGTCATGGAGCTGATGGCCCGCGCCAACGCCCTGGAAGCCGCCGGCCGCGACATCGTGCACATGGAGGTGGGGGAGCCGGACTTTCCCACCCCGGCCCCGGTGGTCGATGCCGCCCGCGATTTCCTCGCCGGCGGCCACGTGCACTACACCTCGGCCCTGGGCCTGCCCCAACTGCGTGAAGCCATCGCCGGCTTCTACCGGGAGCACTATGGCATCGCCCTGCCCGCTTCCCGGGTGGTGGTCACTTCCGGCGGCTCCGGCGCCCTGCTGCTGGCCCTGGGCGCCCTGGTCGATCCCGGCGACGAATGGCTGGTGACCGACCCGGGCTATCCCTGCAACCGCCACTTCATCCGCAGCTTCGAAGGTCAGGCCACGTCCATCGTGGTGGGGCCGGAAAGCCGCTTCCAGCCCACGCCGGAGCAGGTGGCCGCCCACTGGGGCGAGCGCACCCGGGGCGCCCTGTTCGGCTCCCCGGCCAACCCCACCGGCACCGTGCTGCGCGGCGACGAACTGGCCGGACTGACCCGAGCGGTGGAATCCCGGGGCGGCACCCTGATCCTCGACGAGATCTACCACGGCCTAACCTACGGCGTTGCCGAGGAAAGCGTGCTCGCCTACTCGGACCAGGCGTTCGTCGTGCAGAGCTTTTCCAAGTACTTCAACATGACCGGCTGGCGGCTCGGCTGGCTGGTAGTGCCGGATGCCTTCGTACGGCCGGTGGAAAAGCTCGCCCAGAACCTCTTCATTTCGCCGTCGACGCCGGCCCAGCACGCCGCCCTGGCCGCCTTCCTGCCGGAAACCCGGGCCATTCTGGAAGAGCGCCGCGGCGAGTTCGCCCGACGCCGCGACTTCCTCCTCGGCGAGCTGCAACGTCTCGGCTTCACCGTACCCGCCCAGCCGGAAGGAGCGTTCTACATCTACGCCGACATCTCGGCCTTCAGCGACGACAGCTTCGCCTTCGCCGGCCGCCTGCTCGACGAAGCCGGCGTGGCCGCCACGCCGGGCATCGACTTCGGCAACGCCGCCCCCCGGCGCTACATGCGCTTCGCCTACACCACCAGCCAGGAGCGCCTGGCCGAGGGCATGGCACGCCTGGAGCGCATGCTCGGCCGCTGACACCGCTGGTCACCGACCGCCAGTCATCACCCGGCGCATCAACGCGCCGACCGGCCCGGACGACCATCGCCCACAGACGCGTACCCGGCGGCAATCGAACGCCCACCGCCGTTGCGGGGCTGCCCCATGCTTGCCAGCCCCCTGGATAAGCAGATGCACCGTGGGCGGTCCTCCATGAGGCGAGCGAGTCTTCGCGCAAAAAAAAGCGCCGCCGACCCGGAGCCCGGGCGGGCGGCGCCGATGCGGGGCACCGGAATTACTTCGGCCGGGAACCGCTCGGGAAGGGCCAGGCCGCCGCCGGATTGAGGGCGGACTTGAGACCCGGCGTGGCCGCAGTCGACGGCGTCGCCGGGGTGGCGGCTACCGGCGTGGTCACCAGCTTGGCGGCAGGCACGGCGGCTGGCTTGGCCGGAGCCTTGGCCGCGGCGGGCTTGACCGCGGGCTTCTTGGCGGCAGCCTTGACCGGAGCCGCAGCCTTTGCGGCAGCGGGCTTCGCCGCGGCCTTAACCGGGGCCTTCGCAGCAGCAGCCTTGGGCGCAGCTGCCTTGGCGGCGGGCTTCGCCGCAGCCTTGGCCGGAGCCTTCGCCGCAGCAGCCTTGGGCGCAGCCACCTTGGCGGCGGGCTTTGCCGCAGCCTTGGCCGGAGCCTTTGCAGCGGCGACCTTGGGCGCAGCCGCCTTGGCGGCGGGCTTCGCCGCAGCCTTGGCCGGAGCCTTCGCAGCGGCGACCTTGGGCGCAGCCGCCTTGGCAGCGGGCTTTGCCGCGGCCTTGGCCGGGGCCTTCGCAGCGGCGACCTTGGGCGCAGCCGCCTTGGCAGCGGGCTTTGCGGCGGCCTTGGTCGGGGCCTTCGCAGCGGCAGCCTTGGGCGCAGCCGCCTTGGCAGCGGGCTTTGCCGCAGCCTTGGCCGGAGCCTTC
>NZ_DAISLS010000009.1:0-22200 GCF_036820405.1 Oryzomicrobium sp. | reverse complement strand
CTTGGGCGCAGCCGCCTTGGCAGCGGGCTTTGCCGCAGCCTTGGCCGGAGCCTTCACCGCGGCAGCCTTGGGCGCAGCCGCCTTGGCAGCGGGCTTTGCCGCAGCCTTGGCCGGAGCCTTCGCAGCAACAGCCTTGGGAGCTGCCGCCTTGGCAGCAGGCTTAGCCGGCGCCTTGGCAACGACCTTCTTGGCGGCCGGTTTGGCAGCAGCCTTTTTCTCCACCTTCTTCTCGGCCTTCTTTTCCGACTTCTTCTCGGCCTTCTTCTCCGCCTTGGCGTCAGCCTTCACCTCCGCCTTCTTGGCAGCGGCCTTCGGCGCGGCGGCTTTCTTGGCCGCCGGCTTCTTGACCTTCTCTTCCTCGCTCTTCGCTTTCTTCGTGGTTGCCATGATCACCTCCGTAGCTAGGGTGTGAGGGGTAGCCCCTCAGCATTGCCGGACGGGCAGTCCGGAGTGGTCCGCGGCTCGCCCTGCGAGCTCCGCCGGATGGATAATGCCGGGCCAGGAACAACGGAACGACAACAACAAAAACGCCCCGGCGCGCAATGCGCGGCGGGGCGTTTGGCCAGGCGATGAATGGGGGTGGAGAAGGTTGCCGGTGCGATTTTCGCTGCCCGTCGCTGCGGGCCGGAGCGCCATCGGTTGCGCTGCGTAGGGGAGACGCCGCCAGACGAACCGTTGTGCAGGGTTCGGCGGAAAGCCGCGTCGTTGCTGGCTTTGAGGTCGATGGAAGGCATTGACGCTCAAGCGTTCAACCCCCGTTTATGCCGATGGCTTGCCACTAGATGTAGTAGAAATTAGGTGGTAATCAACTAATTCTAGGGGTGTCTGCCAGCATCTGCAAGCCATTGTTTGAGCAAGTTTAAGTCCAGGGGAATAGCAGCGCAGGATGGGCGGCCGCCACCCGCGACCATGCGAAGAACGGCCCCGGATCTGTCTTTCGCTCGGGAGCGATGTGGCAATGGCCGGCCACCTCGCGCACCGGGTAGTGGCCGGCGATGGCGTCGAGCAGGCCATCGAGGGCGGCGTACTGGACGGCTTCGAACGGCATCGTGTCGCAACCTTCGAGTTCGATGCCGATGGAAAAGTCGTTGCACCGCTCCCGGCCGCCCCAGCGCGAGACGCCAGCATGCCAGGCCCGGTCGTCGCAGGAGACGAACTGGATGAGCTGGCCGTCGCGGCGGATGAGGAAGTGGCTGGAGACGCGCAACTGGTGGATGCCGGCGAAATAGGGATGGGCGTCCGGGTCCAGGGTATTGGTGAACAACCGCAGGATGTCGTCACCGCCGAACTGGTCGGGGGGCAGGCTGATGGCATGGATCACCACCAGGCTGGGCGCTTCGCCGTCGGGGCGGGCGTCGTGGTTGGGCGAGGCCACCCGGCGGACGCCGGCCAGCCAGCCCGCATCCCAGGCGGACGAAGGTGAAGCGCCCATCATTCGATCCCCAGCCGTTCCAGGCGGTAGCGCAGGGAACGGAAAGTAATGCCCAGCACCCGGGCCGCGGCGGTGCGGTTGTTGTGGGTCTGTTCCAGGGCTTCGAGAATGGCCTGGCGCTCGATCCGGTTGAGGTAGTCGTCCAGGCTCTCCTCGCAGCGGCCCATGATGGCCTCCGCCCCGCTCCCCTCGCTGTCGCGGGGTTCCAGTTGCAGGTCGACCTCGCCGATGGCGTCACCCTCGCACAGGGCGTGGGCCCGCTCCAGGATGTTTTCCAGCTCACGCACGTTGCCAGGGAAGGAGTAGGCCCGCAGGGCGGCCTGAGCGCCGTCGTCCAGCCGCGGCATCGCCGCCCCCGCCCCGGCGGTTTCCACCAGGCGGGCCAGCACCGTCTCAACCAAGGCCGGAATGTCCTCGCGCCGTTCGCGCAACGGCGGCAGGCGCAGCTCGATGACATTGAGGCGGTAATAGAGATCCTGGCGGAAGGTGCCGGCCTCGACGCAGGCCCGCAGGTCCCGGTGGGTGGCGCTGATGATGCGCACGTCCACCGCCTCTTCCTGGGTGGCGCCGACCTTGCGCACGCGTTTTTCCTGGATCGCCCGCAGCAGCTTGACCTGCATCGCCAGGGGCAGGTCGGCCACCTCGTCGAGGAACAGGGTGCCGCCGTGGGCGGCCTGGAAAAAGCCGTCCCGCTCGCTGTCGGCACCGGTGAAGGCACCCTTGCGGTAACCGAAGAATTCGCTCTCCATCAGGTTCTCGGGGATGGCGCCGCAGTTCACTGCGACGAAAGCGCCGGCGGCCCGCGGCCCCTGGCCGTGGATGAGGCGCGCCGCCCGTTCCTTGCCGGTGCCCGATTCGCCGGAGATGTAGACCGGGGCCAGGTTGCGCGCCAGCTTGGCGATGGTGTCCTTGACCTGCTGCATCACCGGCGAGCTACCCACCAGGCCGCCGCTGGCCGGCGCTCCGGCCTTCTCGCCGGGAACGTCGAGAGCCGATTTGACCAGGGTGCGCAACTGGTCGAGGGCCACCGGCTTGGCCAGGTAGTCGAAGGCACCGGCCTTGAGGGCCGCCACGGCGTTCTCGGTGCTGCCGTAGGCGGTGATCACCGCCACCGGAGTCTGGCTGTGCTGCTCGGCCACGTGGCGGACCACGTCGAGGCCCTCGCCATCGGACAGGCGCATGTCGGTCAGGCACAGCTGGTAGGCGTGGCGGGCGAGCAGGTCCCGGGCCTCGCCGACGGTCCCCGCGCAATCGCAGAGCAGGCCCATGCGCGCCAAGGTCAGGTCGAGCAGTTCCCGGATGTCGGGCTCGTCGTCGACGACGAGGACCCGGGCTACGCCATCCCAGGCGCGCCGTTCGATGCCGGCATGGGGGTGAGGGGGCACGCAGAACTCCTTGCGACGATGCGGAAATGGGCACCCGGGTTGTTTTCCAGCAGATCGAGCCGGGCGCCGTTGGCCTCGCACAGCTCCCGGGCGATGTACAGGCCGAGGCCGGTGCCCTGGTGCTGGGTGGTGAAGAACGGCTCGAACACCTGGGTGCGCTGGGTGTCGTCGATGCCCGGGCCGTCGTCGATGACGTGCAATTCTATCTGCCCTTCCACATCGGTCGAAAACACCAGCACGCTGCCGGAACGGCGCCGGCAGTGGCGCAGGGCGTTGCGCAGCAGGTTGGCGAGGACCTGGTAGAGGTGGGAGCGGTCGAATACCAGCGCGATGCCAGCCGGCACGTCGCACTGGATCACGGGCTCGCCGTTCGCGACGTCCGGTGCGTCAGCCCCTTCCACCGACGGCGCCAGTTCGTCGACCAGGGCGGCAACGAAGGCATGGAGGTCAACGGCTTCGGGGCTGGCCCGGTCGCGTCGCCCCAGTTGCAACACGTCGGAGACGATGCGGTCGATGCGTGCCGTGTTGTCGAGGATGATGCGGATCAGACGGTCCTGCAGGGCTTCGCGCCGCTCCTCGTGGAGCAGCTCGCCAGCATGGGAGATTGCCGCCAGGGGATTGCGCACCTCGTGGGCGATGGAGCCGGTGAGGCGCCCCAGGGCGGCCAGCTTGAGCTGCTGGGCCTGGGCCTGGAGCGCCGACAGGTCTTCGAGAAAGACCAGGGCCTCGGCGCTGGTGCTGTCGGTGCCGACGAAACGGCAGCGCAGCGCCGCCACCCCGACGGGCCGGCGCACATCGAGCAGTTCCGGCCCGCCCAGGCGCCAGGCGGTCAACGCCTGAGCCACCTCGGGGGCCGTGCCGGCGAGGGCGCCGGCAAAGCCCGACGGCAGACCGAGCAGGGCCGCGGCCCGGGGGTTGTACTGGATCACTTCGTTGGCGCCGCTGACCAGCAGCACGCCGTCCTGCATCTCTTCGATGATGCGCTGGCTGATGCGCGCCTGGTTCTGCAAGGCGACGCCGCGCCGCCGAGCCAGTTCCTCGTTGGCCACCACCCGGCGCGCCACCAGGCGGGCGGAGATGGCCGAGGTGAAGCAGCCCGCCGACAGCAGCCCGGCCTGGAAGAAGCCGACCGTGTCGAACTCGCTGTAGGCACCGTGCAGGAATTCGCCGAAGAGCAGGGACAGCGTCGCCAGGGCCGCGTAGAAGAGTACCCAGCGCGCTTCCCCCACCAGGCCGGCGGCGGCCAGGCTGACCAGCAGCATCGCCCCCAGGCCGGTGCGCATGCCGCCGCCCAGGTACATCAGGGCAGTCATAACCAGGATGTCCACCATCACCTGGAGGCTCAACTGCAAGGTGAAGCGCCGGCGGATGCGGGTGCCCAGCAGCACCGCGGCCAGGGTCTCACCGGCGTAGGCGACGCTCACCCACCAGATCGCCGAGGACGAATGGGAATAGGCCGAGACCCAGGCGTAGAGAAGGAGGAAGCCGGCGATCAGCAGCCGGTAGAGGTTGAAGTAGCGGTACGAGATCCAGTAGGACTCGGGCAGCGGCTCGCCATGACTTTCATCGGCGACGGGCCCACCGGGCAGGGGTGCGAAGGGGGCCGCCACGGCTTAGCCCTTCCCCTCCGGACGCACCGCTTGCCGGCGGTGCGCCTCGCTGCAGAAGAACTGACCGGGGGCTTCGCCCGGCACGGCCTCGCTCTCAGGCACGAACACACCGCAGTGGGCGCAGGCCACCATGCGCTCCGGCGGCGGCGGCAGGTTCTGCTCGCGGCCACCGTCGCGCCGGCGCGGGCGCGCTGAACGGAAGAAAATCGTCCAGACCAGGTACAGCGTGAGGAGAAGGAGGAGGAATTTAGCCACAAACGCTCCCGCGCAGCCCGAATGGGCCGGAATTGCCGTCGGCCGCCACGATAGCAGAAAGTATCGGCCGCCACGTTATGGCGGCGCCAGCTCACCCGCGGCCCGGCAGCACCTGGGCGGCGGGCCGGTCGCCCGGCAACGGCCTGCGGCGGCACAAAATGAAAAAAGCCGGAGACGAATCTCCGGCTTTTCTCGAATTGGTCGGGGAAAGAGGATTCGAACCTCCGGCCCCTGCGTCCCGAACGCAGTGCTCTACCAGGCTGAGCTATTCCCCGTACAGCGGCGCGGGTGAAACTCGGGAAGGAGCCTCACCGCAAATCTTGCGGTTTTGACTCAATAAGACCGCGCAACTGCGAAGGACGACAATTCTAACAGCGAATCCTTGTAAGTGGAAGGGGGCAACGCAGCAATCGCTGCTTCTGCCTTGGCCACTTCCACTTTGGCCTGGGCCCGGGTGTGCTCCAGGGCGCCGGTGGCGCGGATGGCGGCGAGCACGGCGGGGAAATCGTCCCGGCCGCCTTCCTCGATGGCATGGCGCACCGCCGCCGCCTGCTCGGTGGTGCCGTGCTGCATGGCATAGATGAGCGGCAGGGTCGGCTTGCCTTCGGCCAGGTCGTCGCCCAGGTGCTTGCCGGTCTCGGCTTCCTCGCCGGAATAGTCGAGCACGTCGTCGATCAGCTGAAAGGCGGTACCCACGTGCATGCCGTAGGCGGCGAGGCCGGCCTCGATCTCGGGAGACGCGCCGCCCAGGATGGCGCCGAGCTGGGTCGCCGCCTCGAACAGCTTGGCCGTCTTGTAGTGGATGACCTGCAGGTAGCGCGCTTCGTCCACGTCGGCGTCGTGGCAGTTCATCAGCTGTAGTACCTCGCCCTCGGCGATGATGTTGGTGGCGCTGGATAGCACCTCCATCACCCGCATGTTGCCCACCGTGACCATCATCTGGAAGGCTCGGGAATAGAGGAAGTCGCCTACCAACACGCTGGCGGCGTTGCCGAACAGGGCGTTGGCGGTATCGCGGCCGCGGCGCAGGGAGGATTCGTCCACCACGTCGTCGTGCAGCAGGGTGGCGGTATGGATGAATTCGACCACCGCCGCCAGCTCGTGGTGGCGGGTGCCCTGGTAGCCCAGGGCGCCGGCGGACAGGAGGACCAGCGCCGGACGCAGGCGCTTGCCGCCGCTATTGACGATGTACTCGGCCACCTGGCGCACCAGCACCACGTCGGAATGCAGTTGCTGGCGAATGACGGCGTCCACCGCCTTCATGTCCGGCGCGATGAGCGCGTAAAGCTGGTCGAGATTCACGATTGTTCTTCGAAGGAGCGGGCAAAGACGCCGAAACCGCGGGATAGTAGGCGGCCCGCCGCGCCAGCGTCAAGCACGCGGCCGGGAAAACGGCGGAAGCCTTTGACGCAGCTTGAAAAATACGTATAATCGCGGGTTCTTCGTCTGACCCCCGGCGCTCTTCATGGCGATTCGGGATTTTTGTTTGGAGTCCAACATGTACGCGGTCGTAAAAACCGGTGGCAAGCAGTATCGCGTGTCCGCCGGCGAAAAACTTAAAGTAGAACAGATACCTGCAGACGTTGGCGCCCAGATCACCCTCGACCAGGTCCTCATGGTAGGCGAAGGCGAGTCGGTGAAGATCGGCGCCCCGCTGGTTGCCGGGGCCAAGGTCACCGCCACCGTGGTTTCCCACGGTCGCCACGACAAGGTCAAGATTTTCAAGATGCGCCGCCGCAAGCACTACCAGAAGCACCAGGGCCATCGCCAGAATTACACCGAGCTCAAGATCGAAGCGATCTCGGCTTAATTAAGGAGCTACCAACATGGCACACAAAAAGGCAGGCGGTTCTTCCCGCAACGGCCGCGACTCAGAAGCTAAACGACTGGGCGTAAAGCGCTACGGCGGCCAAGTGGTTCTCGCTGGCAACATCCTGGTGCGTCAGCGTGGCACCCAGTTCCACGCCGGCGAAGGCGTGGGCGTGGGCAAGGACCACACCCTGTTCGCCCTGGTCGACGGCAAGGTGCAGTTCTCCGTCAAGGGTGAAAAGCAGCGCCGTTTCGTGAGCATCGTTCCCGCCCAGCAGTAAGCGGCAACCGCTCTGAAGAAGCCCTATCCTTGCGGTAGGGCTTTTTCGTTTCTACCTTTCCGCCCCCCAGCGTTCCACCGCTTCCCGCCGCCCCACCGGGGCCGCCGCGCACCGAGACCGACCTCATGAAATTCATCGACGAAGCCAAAATCGAAGTCATCGCCGGCAAGGGCGGCGACGGGTCCGCCTCGTTCCGCCGCGAGAAATTCATCCCCTTCGGCGGCCCGGATGGCGGCGACGGCGGCCGGGGCGGCAGCATCTACGCCGTGGCCGACCGCAACATCAATACCCTGGTCGATTACCGCTACACCCGCAAGTTCAAGGCCAACAACGGCGAACGGGGCCGCGGCTCCGACTGCTACGGCAAGGGTGCCGACGACCTGATCCTGCGCGTGCCGGTGGGCACGGTGATCTCCGACCTGAATACCGGCGAGATCGTCGCCGACCTGGCCAGCGACGGCCAGAAGGCGCGCATCGCCCGGGGGGGCCGCGGCGGCCTGGGCAACCTGCACTTCAAGTCCAGCACCAACCGGGCGCCGCGCCAGTTCACCCGGGGCGAACCCGGCGAAGAGCGGGAACTCAAGATGGAGCTGCGCGTTCTCGCCGACGTGGGCCTGCTCGGCCTGCCCAACGCCGGCAAGAGCACCTTCATTCGTTCGGTTTCCGCCGCCAAGCCCAAGGTGGCCGACTACCCCTTCACCACCCTGCACCCCAACCTGGGGGTGGTGCGCACCGACGAGAACCGCAGCTTCGTCATCGCCGACGTGCCGGGCCTGATCGAAGGCGCCGCCGACGGCGCCGGCCTGGGCCACCGCTTCCTCAAGCACTTGCAGCGCACCCGCATCCTGCTGCACCTGGTGGACCTGGCGCCCCTGGACCCGGAAGCCGATCCGGTGCACGACGCCGTAGCCATCGTCGCCGAGCTGGACAAGTACGACCGGCGCCTGGCGGACAAGCCCCGCTGGCTGGTGCTCAACAAGCTGGACCTGATCCCCGAGGAGGAGCAGGACCAGCGCGTCGCCGACTTCCTCGCCGCCTTCAAGGCCGCCACAGGCCAGGACGAGCTGGGCCCGGTGTTCCGCATCTCCGCCATCAGCGGCGACGGCACCCGTCCCCTGGTCTATGCCATCCAGGACACCCTGGACGCCATGGGCCCGGCCCTGGTCGAAGCCTGGGAAGAGAAGGACGACGATTACGGCGACACCCTGCCCGGCCCGATCGAGGAGCTGCCGCTGGACGACGAGGAGGATGCGGAATGAGCTCCGCCACCCGCCTCGCCGACGCCACCCGCCTGGTGGCCAAGGTCGGCTCTGCCCTGGTCACCGCCAACGGCCAGGGGCTGGACGAAGCCGCCATCGGCGAATGGGCGCGGCAGATCGCCGCCCTGGTGGCCAACGGCCGCCAGGTGGTGCTGGTCTCCTCCGGCGCCATCGCCTGCGGCATGCAGCGCCTGGGCTGGAGCAAGCGCCCCAGCACCGTTCCCGAACTCCAGGCCGCCGCCGCCGTGGGCCAGATGGGCCTGGCCCAGATCTACGAAAGCGCCTTTGCCAACCACGGTCTGAAGACCGCCCAGGTGCTGCTCACCCATGAAGACCTGGCCGACCGCACCCGCTACCTGAACGCCCGCTCCACCCTGACCACCCTGCTCTCCCTGGGGGTGGTGCCGATCATCAACGAGAACGACACGGTGGTCACCGCCGAGATCAAGTTCGGCGACAACGACACCCTGGGCGCCCTGGTGGCCAACCTGGTGGAAGCCGACGCCCTGGTCATCCTCACCGACCAGATCGGCCTGTTCACCGCCGATCCGCGCAAGGACCCCAACGCCACCCTGATCCGCGAGGCCAGCGCCGGCGACCCGGCCCTGGAAGCCATGGCCGGCGGCGCCGGCACGGCGGTGGGCACCGGCGGCATGATCACCAAGGTGCTGGCCGCCAAGCGCGCCGCCCGTAGCGGCGCCGCCACGGTGATCGCCAGCGGCCGGGAAAAGGACGTGCTCGCCCGCCTCGCCGCCGGCGAATCCATCGGCACCTTGCTGGTGGCCCAGCAGGCGCCCCTGGCGGCACGCAAGCAATGGCTGGCCGACCACCTGCAACTGGCCGGCCGTCTGCGCCTGGATGCCGGCGCCGTCAGCGCCCTGGCCGAAGGCAAGAGCCTGCTGCCGGTGGGCGTGATCGAGGTCGAAGGCGAATTCGAACGGGGCGCCGCCGTGGCCTGCATCGGCCCGGACGGCCGGGAAGTAGCCCGGGGCCTGGTCAACTACGGCTCCAGCGACGCCCGGCGCATCGCCCGGCGCGGCAGCCACGAGATCGCCGACCTGCTCGGCTACGTGGACGCCCCGGAACTGATCCACCGGGACAACCTGGTCACCCTCTGACCCCGGCCACTGCCGCACACCCGGATCAGGCGCCCGCCGCCGCAGTCCGGCCTGGACCGCACCGCCCGATCCGGCGCCCCAGGGCGGCGGCGGGCAGTTCCACCCAGCGGTAGAACAGCCGAGCCAACGCCAGGCTGAGGCCAAAGGCCAGGCCCAGGGCGAGGACCGCCAGCTCCGGCGAATCCCATTCGAGCCTGGCCCACAGGGCGCCGACAAACACCAGCACCGGAAAGTGCACCAGGAAGAGGCTGAAGGAAATCCGCCCCACCCCCAGCACGGCCTTGTGCCGCGGCCAACTGGCGCCCCAGCCGCGCCACTCCCCGTGCCACAGCAGCGCCCCCACCAGCAGGGCACTGAGCAACCGCCAGCGCCACTCGAACCCCATGGCGGCCACCAGCAACAGGGCATAGAGCCAGAAGGACCACGGCGAGCGGGCGCGATGAACCGCGTGGTGGATGACGATGCCCATGAAGAAATAGGGGAAGAAGTACAGCCACCAGCTATCCCAGTCGGGATTCAGGTTGAAGTGGAACAGGGAGAAGGCCGCCAGGGGCCAGCCGAGCAGCAGGGGCACGTTGAGACGCCCCCGGCCGGGGCCGTCCCGCAGCCACAGCCCGGCCGCATAGACCAGGGCCAGCTGGAAATTGACGCAGATGAACCAGAACCCCGCCGACAGGTGCTCGTAGCCGAGGATGGCCTGGAGGAAAAAGAGGTGGGCCAGCACCTGGGGCACGGTCACGGGGGCCCCGGTCAATTCCTCCGGCAGCCAATCCCGGCCGTACAGGTAGGCCAGCCCCACCAACCCCATGGCCGCCAGATAAGGCAGGCCCAGGCGGCAGTAGCGCCGCACCACATAGCGCCCCAGGACGGGCAGGCGCCAGTCCCGCCCGCTCATGCTCAAGGCCATCACGTAGCCGCCGACCACGAAGAACACCTGGGTGGCCCGGCCGTGATCCGCCAGCCAATCGAGCAGATTGCCCATCACCGGCGCCGCCCAGTCCCTGAGCGGCGGGTAGAGCGCGAAGTGGTGCCAGGCAATGACCACGGCCGCCACGGCCCGCAGGGCGATGACGAAATAGCGGGTATCGACGGCCGACCGGGGCGGCGAGGCGTCGGCACGGGGAAGAGCGGCGGGGGGAGCAACCATGGACGTACAACCTGGCCGGTAAAACGAATGGGGCGAACTGGCCGGCGATTCCGGCAGCGATTGGCATGGCTGGCACCACTGGCATGGCCTGGATGCCGATGGTCTACCCCGGTAAAAACGACGAAGCCTTCGCAATGGAAGGCTTCGTTGGTGGATCGCGCGCCCGGCAAGGCGCCGCGTTCAGCCCGTGCGGATCAGCTCCGCCCCAGGCTGCGGCGCGCCACCGCCGCCAGGACACCCACGTAGCCGGCAAAGGCCACCAGGGACCAGTGGGCCATGGACAGGCCGAGGAACACCCACTCCTTGCTGCTGCAAAAGCCGGTGGCGAGGAACAGGCGGGGCCAGCGTTCGCCCAGCCACTCCACGGTCTGCTCCATCAAGTTGGGGGGGCCGAAGCCGCATTCCAGGGCCGGGTCGGCCATCCATTGCAGCCAGCCCTGGTAGCCCGCCGCGGCGATGCCGCCCAGGGCCGCCATCAGGGCGATCAACAAGCCCCAAGGGCGCAGGGGCCGCCCGGCGGCGGCAATCAGGGCGCCACAGCCGATGGCCAGGTAGAGCACCCGCTGGAAGATGCACAAAGGGCACGGGTTGAGGCGCAAGGCCTCGCCAAGGACCACGCCGACGCCCACCAGGGCGAAGGCGCCGAAGCCGAGCACCAGGCAGGCAGTCCGGTCCGAGATGCGGCCGCAGAGCGACGACAAAGACATGGGGGCTCCCAGGAAAGAAACGGGCGGCGCCAGCCCCAGCCGGGTCCGGCGCCGCCCGCAGTGTATGCCAGGTGGCGTGTTGGGCGCGTTACACCGCGTAACGGCGCAGGCGCAGGGCGATCTCTTCGAGCTGGCGGATGCCCGAGGCCTCGGCCCGCTGGCACCAATCCTGGAGCTGCTTGACCAGCTGGTCGGAGGAGGCGCTGGTGCGCTCCCACACCTGGGCCAGTTCGTCGCGCATGGCGTGCAGGGTAGCCAGGGCGCGGCTTTCCCGCAGCAGGGTTTCCAGGGCAGCGCGGCGCTCGGCGCACAGTTTGGCCGGATCGACGTTGAGCAGGCCGGCCAGGCCGGCGAAGCGCTTGGCTTCCTGCTTGCCCAGGCGCTGCCTGAGGGCTTTCAGCTCCTCGCCGTAGGTGCGGCGCAGGGATGCAGCGTAGCGCGACAGCAGGTCGTAGCGGTGGGTGATCACCGCCTGGAGGCTGTCCAGGTCGAGCACCGGCTTGGGCGCCACGAAGCGGGGCCTGGGGATGACTTTCTTGATGGTGGCCAGCTTGCAGGCGGACAGCACCCGCAGGTACAGCCAGCCCAGGTCGAACTCGTACCACTTGGTGGAGAACCGGGCCGAGGTGGCGAAGGAATGGTGGTTGTTGTGCAGCTCTTCGCCGCCCACCAGGATGCCCCAGGGAATCAGGTTGGTGGAGGCGTCGGCGCAGTCGAAGTTGCGATAGCCCCAGTAGTGGCCCACGCCGTTGATCACCCCCGCCGCCCAGAAGGGAATCCACACCATCTGCACCGCCCAGATGGTCAGGCCGATCGGGCCGAACAACACCAGGTTGAGCACCAGCAGGATCGACACGCCCAGGGCCGAATGGCGCGAATAGAGGTGGCGCTCGATCCAGTCGTCCGGAGTGCCGTGGCCGTAGCGGCGCAGGGTTTCCTCGTTCTTGGCCTCGGCCCGGTACAGCTCGGCGCCTTCGAAGAACACCTTCTTCAGACCCTTGGCCTGGGGACTATGGGGGTCCTCGGCGGTTTCGCACTTGGCGTGGTGCTTGCGGTGGATGGCCGCCCATTCCTTGGTGACCATGCCGGTGGTGAACCACAGCCAGAAACGGAAGAAATGGGAGACAAGGGGATGCAGGTCCAGTGCCCGGTGGGCCTGGTGGCGATGCAGGAAGATGGTCACCGCGGCGATGGTGACGTGGGTGAGTCCCAGGGTAACCAGCACGTAGCCCCACCAGGGAAGGTCAATCAGACCGGCGTACATCGACAACACCTTCTCGCCCGAAGGCGAAGTAACGAACAAGCCCCTGATTCTACGTGAAAACCCCGCCGCCAACCGTCCCTTGCGGAACGGTCATGACGGCGGGGCAAGGCCTTGCGGCGCAGGGCGCGGCAGCGCCCCTCAACGGGGCCGGCGCGTTACACGATGCCCTGGGCGAGCATGGCGTCGGCCACCTTGACGAAGCCGGCCACGTTGGCGCCACGCACGTAGTCGCTGCTACCGTCGGTCCCGCAACCCTTGCCGTATTCCAGGCAGGATTCGTGGATGGCTCGCATGATCTCGCGCAGACGGCGGTCCACCTCGTCCCGGGTCCAGGACAGGCGCTGGGCGTTCTGGCTCATCTCCAGGCCGGAAACGGCCACCCCGCCGGCGTTGGACGCCTTGCCCGGGGCGTAGAGGATGCCGGCGCCGAGGAAGGCGTGGACCGCCTCCAGGGTGGACGGCATGTTGGCGCCCTCGGCCACGGCAGTGCAGCCGTTGGCCAGCAGGCGCTTGGCATCGTCGCCGTCCAGTTCGTTCTGGGTGGCACAGGGCAGGGCCACGTCGCAGGGCACGCCCCAGGGACGCTGCCCTTCCAGGTACTGGAGGCCGAAACGGCGAGCATATTCCTCGACGCGGCCGCGCTCCACTTCCTTGAGGTGGTGCAGGGCCTGCCACTTCTCGGTAGTCATGCCCTCCGGGTCCACCACGGTGCCGCCGGAGTCGGACACGGTGAGCACCTTGGCGCCCTGCTCCATGGCCTTCTGGGCGGCGTACTGGGCCACGTTGCCCGAGCCGGAAATGGCCACCCGCTTGCCTTCCAGGGTTTCGCCCTGGGTCGCCAGCATCTCTTCGAGGAAGTACACCGTGCCGTAGCCGGTGGCCTCGGGACGGATCAGACTGCCGCCATAAACCCGGCCCTTGCCGGTGAACACCGAGGTGAACTCGCCGGCCAGCTTCTTGTACATGCCGAACATGTAGCCCACTTCCCGGGCGCCCACGCCGATGTCGCCGGCCGGCACGTCGATGTCGGCGCCGATGTACTTGTGCAGCTCGGCCATGAAGGCCTGGCAGAAGCGCATCACCTCGCCGTCGCTCTTGCCCTTGGGATCGAAGTCGGCGCCGCCCTTGCCGCCGCCCATGGGCAGGGTGGTCAGGGAGTTCTTGAAGACCTGCTCGAAGCCGAGGAACTTGAGGATCGACAGGTTCACCGAGGGATGGAAGCGGATGCCGCCCTTGTAGGGGCCGATGGCCGACGACATCTGCACACGGAAGCCGCGGTTCACCTGGACCCGGCCGGCGTCGTCCACCCAGGGCACGCGGAAGGTGATCACCCGCTCCGGCTCCACCAGGCGCTCCAGCAGGCCCTGGTCGCGGTAGCGGGGATTGCCTTCGAGGAACGGCCACAGGCTTTCCATCACCTCCTTCACCGCCTGATGGAACTCGGGCTGGTGCGGATCGCGCTGCCGCACCGCGGCGAGGAAGGAATCGAGGCTCATCATGGAACTCCAGGAAAAATAAGGGAAAGGCGTTGACGGAAGCCGGCGTGGCGACGGCCACGGGCATCCCTTCCGCGCGGGAAAACGCACCATTTTAGTGCATTCCGTCCCTTTCCCCCAGGTGTGACAAAGTGCCCATCCGCACGCCGCCGGTTCCTCGCCCCCCTTCTTCTTCCCCGGCGGTTTGTTACACTGCACTCTTATATCTAATAGCGGGCGCCCCCAACGCCTTGCAGCACAACGATAAAAACCACCCGTACCGGGAGGAGACGTGACACCACCGCCGACGCTGCACCCCGGCGGCCAGACGGAACCCTTGCTGGCGGCCCTGCGCCGGGCCGGGGAACTGTCCTGCCGCGCCGTCGACCTGGCCGACCTGGCCCGCACCACCTGTGAAACCCTGCTCCAGGGCGGCCTCACCCTGGTCGCCCTGGCACGTCTCGCCCCGACCCTGCCCGAGCCGGTGCTGGTGGCCTGCCGCGACGCCCACGCCGCCGCCGTCGCCGGGCGAGGCCCCGCCGACAGCTGGTCCGACTGCGGCCGCCTGGCCAGCGAGCGCTCCTGGCAGCGCCAATGGCCGTGCAACTGGCGCGGCCGCACCCACGGCCTGCTGCTGATCGGCGGCGACGAGGCCGACAGCGCCGAACTGCCGCCCCGGGTAGTGGACGCCCTGGACACCCTGGCCGCCACCCTGGGCTCCGTCCTCGCCCTGCACTACTGCGAGGAAGAGTCGATCCGCCTGCGCCACGCCCTGGACCGGGGCGACCGCGCCACCGGCAAGGGCGAGACCACCGCCGAGGAGCAGTTGCGCCTCAAGACCCGGGCCCTGGAATCGAGCCTGAACGGGGTGATGATCACCTCCGCCGTGCTGCTCGACCACCCCATCACCTACGTCAACCCGGCCTTCGAACGCATCACCGGCTACCGGGCCGACGAGGTGATCGGCAAGGCCGGCCGCTTCCTGGTGCGCGACGACCTCAACCAGCGCGGCCTCAACGAAATCCGCGCCGCCCTGCGCGACAAGCGCGAGGGCCACGCTATCGTGCGCAACTACCGGCGCGACGGCAGCCTGTTCTGGAACGAGCTGCACATCGCCCCGGTGCGCGACGAATCGGGGACCCACACCACCCATTTCGTCTCGATCATCACCGACGTCACCGAGCGGGTACGCTACCAGGAACAGCTCGAATACCAGGCCCACCACGACGTGCTCACCGGCCTGGCCAACCGGGCCCTGCTGGCCGACCGCATCAGCCAGGCCATCGCCCAGGCCCGCCGCGACAAGAGCCAGGTGGCGGTGCTGCTGCTCGACCTGGACCGTTTCAAGCTAGTCAACGACGGTCTGGGCCACGGCCCCGCCGACGAACTGCTCAAGACCGTGGCCACCCGGCTGATGGCCTGTGTGCGCGACACCGACACGGTGGCCCGCCTGGGGGGCGACGAATTCGTCATCGTGGTGCGCGACATCCGCCACCCGGAAGATGCCGCCGGGGTGGCCGACAAGGTGCTCAAGTCCCTGGCCCTGCCGTTCACCATCGCCGACAAGGAAGTGTTCATCGGCGCCTCCATCGGCATCTCCCTCTACCCCCGGGACGGGGACCACGACGAGATCCTGATGCGCAATGCCGACGTGGCCATGTACCGGGTCAAGGAGCACGGCCGCAACAGCTACCGCTTCTTCCTGCCGGAAATGGGCGGCATGGCCCTGGGCAAGCTGGACATGGAAGGCAACCTGCGCCGCGCCCTGGAGAACGGCGAGCTGGTGCCCTACTACCAGCCCAAGGTGAACATCGCCACCGGCCGCATCGTCGGCGCCGAGGCCCTGGTGCGCTGGCGCCACCCCAAGATCGGCGTGGTCAGCCCCAACGAGTTCATCCCCCTGGCCGAGGAAACCGGCCTGATCCTGCCCCTCGGCGAACAGATGCTGGCCCAGGTGTGCCGCCAAATCCGCTGCTGGGACGATGCCGGACTGCCGCGCATCCCGGTGGCGGTGAACATCTCCGCCCGCCAGTTCCGCCAGGACGACCTGGCCCAGCGCATCCGCCACGCCATCGAGGAATCCGGCCTGGACCCGGCCCGCCTCGAACTGGAACTGACCGAGAGCATGGTGATGCACGACGCCGACGGCGCCATCGGCACCCTGCGCGAACTGCGCCTGATGGGCCTGCAACTGTCCCTCGACGACTTCGGCACCGGCTACTCCAACCTCACCTACCTGAAGCGCTTCCCGATCAACACCCTGAAGATCGACCGCTCCTTCGTCTCCGACCTGACCACCAACCCGGACGACGCGGCCATCGCCGCCGCCGTGGTGGCCATGGCCCACCAGCTGGGCCTGACCGTGGTGGCCGAGGGGGTGGAGACCGCCGAGCAGCTCCAGCTGCTCGCCGCCAACGGCTGCGACCAGTACCAGGGCTTCCTCTTCTCGCGGCCCGTGCCCGCCGAGGATTTCGAGCAGCTGCTGCGCCGCGGCCAGAACGGCTGACCCGCGAAACCCCGCGCCCCTGGCCGATCTTGGCGATATGCCCGCCAAGATCGGCCAGGGGCGTGCCTTTTCCGCACAGCGATTCCGGATGCGGCCATGGGCGCGGACTTCCGGGTCATCCACCGCAGCCGGCCCGGCTCGCGTTACACTTCCCGGCATCGCAACTATTCCCGCCCACGCCATGGCACAGCGCATCCTGCTGGTGGAAGACGACGAACGTCTCGCCTCCCTCATCGCCGAATACCTGACCAAGAACGGCTTCGACGTGGCCATCGAGCCCCGCGGCGACACGGCCGCCGAGCGCATTCCCAGGGAAGCCCCGGACCTGGTGGTGCTCGACCTGATGCTGCCCGGCCTGGACGGCTTCGAGGTGTGCAAGCAGGTGCGCAGCAAGTTCGACGGCATCCTGCTCATGCTCACCGCCCGGGACGAGGACATGGACCAGATCCTCGGCCTGGAGCTGGGCGCCGACGACTACATCACCAAGCCGGTGCAGCCCCGGGTGCTACTCGCCCGCATCCGCGCCCTGCTGCGCCGCGCCCCGGCGGCGGGCGGCGAGGCCGGCGACGGCAGCGACGAGGTGATCGACATCGCCGACTTCCACATCAGCCAGGCCACCCGCACCGCCCACCTGGCCGGCGAGCCCCTGGACCTGACCACCGCCGAGTTCGACCTGCTCTGGTTGCTGGCCAAGAACGCCGGCTCGGTGCTGTCCCGGGACGACCTGCTGCAAGCCCTGCGCGGCATCGGTTTCGACGGCCTGGACCGCTCCATCGACGCCCGCATCTCGCGGCTGCGGCGCAAGCTCGGCGACGACCCGGACAATCCGGAGCGGATCAAGACGGTGCGCGGCAAGGGCTACCTGTTCAGCAAGGCCTGACCCGGCCCGCCAGCCACGGCGCCCCCTGGGGCGCCGTTTTCGCGTTTTCACCCGCCCAGTTCCCATGACCGCCGCCTCCGCCCCCAAGCCGGCCAAGCCCCGCATCCGCAGCCGCCTGCCCATGCTGCCCCGGGGCCGCTATTCCCTATCGCGCCTGTTCTTCAACTTCTACCTGTTCGTGATGGGGTCCTTCGTCCTCATCGCCTTCTTCGCCGACATCGTCATCAACACCGCCCTCCAGGGCATCACCGACGACTATGCCCGGCGCTTCATGCGCGGCACCATCCTGCTCATCGAAGAAGAGCTGAACCGGCACCCGGCCGAGGAATGGCCCGTCACCCTGAAGCGCCTCGACGATAAATTCTCCTACCGCCTCGCCCTGATCAAGCGCACCCAGTTGCGCCTGCCCGAATCCCAGCTCGACCGGCTCGACAGCGGCGACATCGCCATCGACAACATCCAGGACGTGATGTACCACCGCCTCACCCGCCACCCGGACCTGGTGCTGGAGGTGGGGCCCCTGTCGCCGGACCGCAACCCGGAGGCCAAGCGCGCCATCCCCCTGGAACTGCGCATCCGGCTGCTCACCTGGAGCATCATCGGCGTCGGCTTCGGCGTGGTCGCCTGGCTGTGGCTGCGGCCCATCTGGCGAGACCTGGAATCGATCCGCGAAACCGCCAAGTCCCTGGCCGAAGGCGAGTTCGCCGCCCGGGCGCCGCTGCCGCGCACCCGCACCTTCGCCCTGCTCGCCCGCACCCTCAACGGCATGGCCGAACGCATCCAGCGCCTGCTGGCGACGCAGAAAGAAATGTCCTCGGCCATCTCCCACGAACTGCGCACCCCCATCGCCCGGCTGCGCTTCGCCCTCGACATGCTCGGCGAGACCGAGGAGCGGACCGAGCGTGAACGGCTGTGGGCCGGCATGGAAGCGGACCTGGACGAGCTGGACACCCTGATCGACTCCAGCCTCACCTACGCTCGCCTGGAACGGGAGCAGCCCGCCCCGGTGCTGGAACCCGTGGCCCTGCGCCCCTGGCTCGAAGACCAGCTCGCCGCCCTGCGCCCCCTGGCCGGCCCCCTGCAACTGGAACTGGACGCCCCCCTGCTCGACGCCCGCCAGCGGGTGGCCTTCGACCGCAAGGTGATGCCCTTCGCCCTCTCCAACCTACTGCGCAACGGCATCAAGTACGCCCGCCAGCGCATCGTCGTTCGCCCCGAGCTGGACACGGTCAACGGCTGGGTGCGGCTGCACGTGGACGACGACGGTATCGGCATCCCGGTGGACGAGCGGGAGCACATCTTCACCGCCTTCACCCGCCTCGACCGTTCCCGGGACCGGGCCACCGGCGGCTACGGCCTAGGCCTGGCCATCGCCCGCCAGGTGATGGAAGCCCACGGCGGCAGCGCCAGCGCCGACGAATCCCCGGAAGGTGGCGCCCGCCTCACCCTGGCCTGGCCCGGCCTGTCCTGCCTGACCGACACGTCCCAATGCCAGGGCTGAACGGTCACATTACAAATCGTCACAACTCCTCACCCGCCGTCACCCCGGCGGCAACGAATGCCCATAGATGCGGGCGCCACCCCGGGCCTAGACTGGCCCCTGGTATCCCCCTGCCTGCACCGGAGTACGCCATGACCCATCCCGCCCGCCGCACCCTCCGCGCCGAATCCTTCCTGGCCCGGCTCAACCGGGCCCTGGGCGACTACCTTGGCCGCCTGATATTCCCCGCTCCCACCCCTGACCTGCGCCTCCAGCCGGTGCGCGCCGCGCAGCCGCAAAAACGCAACCGCCGGGTCTTCGCCACCCACGGCGAGTGGTAAGTGGCCGGCCGCCCCGCCGCCCGCCGAGCCGATCCTCCCGCGAGCGATTCCCCCCCCGAGACGCCGCCGGCCGCCGATACGCAGGCCGGCGACGCACCTAAATGCCGTTGCACCCACCCGATGCGCCTGCCGCGCCCCGAACTGCTCGGCATCGCCCTCGGCCTCTTGGCCTGGGAATGGCTCGACACCGGCGAGAACGAAGCGCTCCAGGTCGCCGTCATCGGCGTGGTCATCGCCCTGGCGGTAATGGTCTACCGCAAATGGAAGGAATGAGGCCGCCGCCTCCCCTTGCCGCATCGCCCCAGGCCCGCTCCGGCGGGCTTTTTTGCGCCCCAGGATTCCGTGCGGCCCCGTGCCCGCTCACACTTGGTTACAACCATGGCATGGGGTGTTACGCGAGCCCCACCCAATCGCCACAGACCCCTTGCCCGGACAAGGGGATACTGCAACGGTGCGTTTCACGCATGCAGACTCCCCCTGAGGCCCGCTCCCCGCGGGCATTCGAAGCCCGCATCCCCCTGCGGGCTTTTTTTTCGCCGGGAATTTTGCTCCCTGGAAACAGACTCCGCACGGGAGCGGAAACGCCTCAACACCCCGGACGAAAATCGGCCCGAAGCCGCCCTCCCGGCCACCCATGCCATCGATTTACCTCCGGTTACAACCCGGGCATCGGGCGTTACGCGAGCCCCACCCAATCGCCACAGATATTCCCCGGCCAAACGCCGATACTGCGATTGTGCGTTACACGCATGCAGACTCCCCCTGAGGCCCGCTCCCCGCGGGCATTTCGAGGCCCGCACCCCCCTGCGGGCCTTTTTTTATGTCCACGCTCCGTAAGGCCCACGCGCCGGGGGAAGGGGGCGCCATCTCAGCCCGCAATCCCAGCCTGGCCTCAGGCGCGGCGCCGTTCCCAAGGCAGAAGGATGAAGCCGAACAGGGGCACGCCGCCCTCCCCGCCCCGGGCCAGGGCGACGCCGGGCAGGATCAGCGCCAGCCCGGCCAGGTGGAAGCTGTGGGGCGCTTCCCCCAGCAGCGGCCAGGCCAGCAGCGCCGCATAGACCGGCACCAGATACATCGAGGAGCTGGCCCCACCGGCGCCGGCCAGGGCGATCAGCCGGTCGTAGAGGAAATAGGCCCCCAGGCTCGGCACCAGGGCGAGAAAGCCCAGGGCGGTGTAAACCGCCGGGTCGCCGAAATCGGGCCGGCGGCCTGCCAGGGACTCACCCAGAGCGAAGGGCGACAAGGCCAGGACGCCACCCAGCATCAGGGCCAGCAGGCGCACGTCGCCGGGCAGGGGCGGCAGGGGACGGCGCCGCGACAGAAGGGTGTACAAGGCCCAGCCAGCCGCCGCCAGCACCACCCACAGGTCTCCGCTGCCGAATGCCAGACCCACCAGAGCATGGGCCTCGCCCCGGGTCAGGATCACCACCACCCCGGCCAGGGCCATGGCCAGCCCGGCCAGCACCCGGGGCCGCAAGGGCGCTTTCCACAGCAGGGTATCGAGCAGGATCACCAGCACCGGCGAGGCGGCGAAGATCAGGGCCACGTTGGTGGCCGTGGTCGTCCGGGCGCCGAGGTACTGGGGCGCCACCGCCAGGCCCATGCCCAGGGCGCTCAGCAGGGCCAAGCGCGGCGCGGCCTGGCCCAGGGGCCCCCGCAGCGCCCAGAGGCGCCTCCCGGACCAGGGCAGGAGCAGCAGCACCGCCAGCATCCAGCGTCCCCAGGCCAGGAACAGGGGCGGAATGTCGGCCTGCTGGGCCCAGCGCGCCGCCACCATGTTGGCGGCAAAGAGGGCCGGTGCGGCCAGCAGTAGAAGAGGCCGCATGGCCCCGGACGGGGCCGGTAGGACGGCCGGCAACACCGGCGCGAGCGGCGAAGGCGGACTGACCAGAGAAGCGGAACTGGAGGGCGTCGGAGCGGCAAGCATGGCGGCGATTTCTGGACACAGGGTGTCTATGGGAGCGGGGATGACGCAAAAAGTGTAGGCCGCCGCCCCGGGAATAGGCTTCCAAACACTCTTCCAATACGCACTGTTACGAGAATTTTCACCTATCCATGCCACCATCCGCAGATAAAAATTCTTTTACCCGAGAAATCAAAAGAACATGACCCCCATCCCCACCGACGCCCGCCTGGACGAATACGACCGCAAGATCCTGCGCGAGCTGCGCCGCGACGGGCGCATCAGCAACCAGAAGCTGGCCGAGCGCATCGGCCTGTCCCCCACCCCCTGCTGGAACCGGGTGCGGGCCCTGGAAAAAGCCGGGGTAATCACCGACTACGTGGCCATCCTCGACCAGCGCGCCCTGGGCTTGCCGGACACGGTGATCATCGAGGTCACCCTGGACCATCACGACGACAACATGCTGGAGCGCTTCGGCCAGGCCCTGGCGGCCCTGCCGGAAGTGATGGAAGCCTTTCTCGTCACCGGCGAGTACGACTACCTGATCAAGGTGGCGGTGGCCGGTACCGAGGGCTACGAGCGCTTCCTGCGCACCAAGCTGTACAAGCTGCCGGGCGTGCGCCACAGCCGTTCCACCTTCGCCCTGCGCTGCATGAAGCGCTCCCACTCGGTCGAGCCCTGACCCCTGCGCCGTAAACGGCAACGCCCCGCACAAGGCGGGGCGTTCGTTGCGCGCGGGGCGCAGGCCGGATCGGGGCGACTCAGTTGGACGACTCAGCTGCCGCCGGCCTGAGCAACGGCCCGGGCCACCTCCGGCCCGGGAGGAAGGCCGCCCTCCCCCAGCACCCGCACTTCGCGCTGCGGGAAGGGGATTTCCACCTTCATTTCGTTGAAGCGGCGCAGGATCGCCAGGTTCACCGCCGAGCGGACGCTGCCGGTGCCGTTTTCCGGGTCGCCGATCCAGAAGCCCACCTCCAGGTTGATGCCCGAATCGGCGAAGGCCACCAGGTAGGGGAACGGCGCCGGGTCCTTGAGCACCCGGGGCACCGAGGCGGCGGCGTCCACCAGGGCGGCCATGGCCGCCTCCACGTCGGTGCCGTAGGCCACCTGGATGGCGTTCTTGAGGAAGACCCGGGAATCGGTGTAGGTCTGGTTCTGCACGATGGTGGTCATCAGCATCTCGTTGGGCACGATGAACTCGGTGCCGGCCAGGGAACGCAATACCGTGTAGCGGGTGGTGATCTGGGTCACCACCCCGCTGGTGTTGGCGTCCAGGGCGATGACGTTGCCCAGGCGGATCGAGCGGTCCATGAGGATGACGAAGCCCGACAGGTAGTTGCTGGCGATG